>WQUH01000239.1 GCA_009782165.1 Pseudomonadota bacterium
CATGGCCGACATCCATGCCGCGGGCTTCGATAAACTGGGGATGATTACCATCCCGGCGGAACGAAACAAGTAAGGGCGATTGACCGGACATCCGTGCACTACACCGAGACGGAAATGTATTTTCTCCGGCAGGAGATGGACCAACCCCGGCGGCTGGCATTCCTGCTGGCCCTCTGTGTCCATGGCCTCGTTGCGGCGATGCTGATGTTCATGCCTTCGCTGTTTGTCACCAAACCGATTGTCGAAGAGGTTGTTTCGGTCAGCCTGGTGGCCATGCCCGAGATCGGCGGTACGCCCGCATCCGCGCCTCCCGAGGCCGCCGGGCCGGCCAAGCCGCCCGTCGAGAGGGCGGAGACCCCACCTCCTCAGCCGCCGGCCAGACAGGAAGCCCCGCCCGAGCAGCTTGCCCCGACCCCCAAGGAGAAGGTCGCGGTTCAGCCCGAGACAACCCCGGAGCCCGTGGCGCCCAAAAATCCGATCTCGCTGGAGCCCGACAAGCGCAAGATCAAGAAAACCGACGATACCAGGCTGGAAGAGGAGAAGGTCAAGGAACGGGAGCTGGCGCAGCGCAAGATTGAAGAGCGCGAACTCCTGAAAAAGATCGAAGAGCGCCGGCAGGAGGCCGAGCGCAAGGAGGCGCAGCGGCGCGAGGAAGAGCGGCAGAAGGCCCTTGCCCAGGCGCGGCAGGAGCAGATCAAGGCGGAGAACGAGGCCAAGGCCGCCGCCGCCGAGGCCCGCGCCCTGGCTGCCCAGGCCAAGGCCGCCGCCGCTGCCGCCGCCGCGGTGCGCGCCGATGCCACCAGCCGGACCCAGGCCATGCAGGGCGCGGTGACCGGCAGTTCCACCGGCCGGTCGCAGGCGCAATCGATCGTCGAACAGACCTATTGGGCCTCTGTGGCGCAACGGGTCAGAAATCTCTGGGTGCTGCCGGAGATGCGCAAGTGGGATGCGAATCTGCTGGCCATGGTGGTGATCACCATCAGCAAGAACGGCGAGGTGACCCGCATCCAGTTCGACCAGCGCTCAACCGATCCGCATTTTGATCAACTGGTGGAGAAGACCATCAGAAGCGCGGCGCCGATGCCGCCTTTCCCGGCGCTGATGCAGCAGGAAACAACGGTGGTCGGGTTCAAATTCAAACCCGGCGAACTTGGCAATTAGCGAGAGATCGTGTATATCTGGAAAACCTTGCCCGATCTTATTTCCTCTTTCATTCGGTAAACGGTTATGTTGCATAAACGATACGTTGCGGTGGCCCTGACCCTGGCCGCCTGTTTTATTCTGGGGATGCTGACCAGGGAAGGCAAGGCCGAACCCACCTACTTCGACATCACCGCCTCGGAGATGCGGAAGATCATGGTGGCGGTTCCCGGCTTTGCCGGCGAAGGCCAGGCGGTGGCGGTGACCCAGTTGTTGGGCAAGGGCCTGAGCCTGCACAGTTTTATCAGCGTGGTCGACCCGAGCCGCTACGGCGGCAACCGGGATGCCGACTGGAAGAGCCTGGGCGTCGATTTTGTGGTCATGGGCAAGGTGGGGGTTGATCCGGCCGGCATGATGGTCGAGGGGCAGATCCTCGATGCGGCCAGCAACAAGCTGCTGGTCAGCCGCCGGTATAAGGGCGGCGCCGACCAGGTGGAAGACATGACCCTGCGGCTGTGCGACGCCCTGATCGAGGATATGACGGGTGAAAAGGGCGTGGCCCGCACCCGCATGGCGTACATATCCGATGCCACCGGCCGGAAAGAGGTGTATGTCACCGATATTCTGGGACGCCATCCCCGGCAGGTGACCAGTCACCGCGCCCTGTGCGTTTCCCCCCGCTTTACCCCGGACGGCAATTCGCTGGCCTATTCGACCTATCACCTCGGCAATCAGGATCTCTACATCACCGATCTGCGCCAGCACAGCACGACCACCTCGCTTTCCCGGCGCAAGGGGCTGAACCTCGCGCCCGCCTTCACCCCCGATGGTCAGCGCATGGTGGTGACGCTCAGTCATGGCGGCAACCCCGATCTGTACCTCATGAACCGCCAGGGGGAAATCCTCAGCCAACTGACCTCCGGCGCCGGCATCAACGTTTCGGCCTCCTTTGCGCCCGACGGCCAGACCATGGCCTTTGTCTCCGACCGCAGCGGCAAGCCCAACGTGTACGTCATGGATGCCAACGGCGGTCAGGCCAAACGGCTGACCTTCAAGTTCAGCGAGAACAGCGAACCGGCATGGTCGCCCAAGGGGGATGAGATCGCCTTCACCGGCCTGCAGGGCGGCACGTACCAACTGTTCGTCATGGACCGCAACGGCGGCAATGTCCGGCAGTTGAGCAGCGGCGGCGGCAGCTACGAATCGCCGACCTGGGCGCCGGACGGCCGGATGATCGCGGTCACCCGCAAGAGCGGCAGCCGGTCGGAGATCTGCGTGGTGAGCAAGACCGGCAAGGATATCCGGGTGCTGTTCACCATGAAGGGCAACCAGACCTATCCGCAATGGTCTGGCCGGCTGCCCTGACTTTAAGCGGGATGCGCGGGGTTGGCGGGCGCTGTTCGCAACCTCAATCGGAATTTTTTGATTTTTTCCGCAACAATGGGAGCTTGATGGCAATGAAAACCCTGAAACATATCGCGGCGGCCGGTTGTTCGCTGTTCCTGTTGACGCAGTGCGCAACCCAGGACGATGTGGCGAATCTGCAACGTCAGCTTCGTTCGGTGAATCAGAAGGTCGAGGATGTGCGGACCAACACGGTCGGGCAGATGCAGAAACGGCAGGCCAGCTCGGTGAGCAAACTCGATCAGGTCGAGGACGAAACCCAGCGCATCAGATCGAGCATCGAAGAGAACAGCAGCCAGAACACCCAGTTCCGCGAGCAGGTCAACCAGAATCTCGCCAAATTGCAAGGCTCGGTGGACAACACCAAGTCCAGCCAGGACGCCAAGATCGCCGAGTTGAACCAGAAGATAGCGGCGCTTGAGGAAAAGCTGTCCACGGTCAGCGAACACTACAGCAAGGCCCAGCAGGAGCGGGTCTCGGAGGCCGATAAAAAGGCGCAGGCCGCCGCGCAAAAGGCCGAGGCCGCCAAACAGAAGGCCGCGCAGGCAAGCGCTGCCGCCGCTCAGCCGCCCGCATCTTCTTCCGCATCCCAGCCCGCCGGGGTGGTCAAGATGACTCCGGAGGGCAAGAAGACCAAGGTCGCTGCCGGGGCCGCGGCCCCAGCTGCGTCGGAACCGGCGCCCGCCAAAAAGACGGCCGAGCCGCCCAAGAAGGAGCCGGCCGCCGCCGCGCCCGCTCCCGCGGCGGAAAAGGCAGCGGCCGAGAAACCCGCCTCGTCGTCGGATCCGTTTGCGGCCGGCATGAACCACTTCAAAGACAAAAAATACAAGGACGCCTACAAGTCGTTCGAGCAGTCGCTGTCCGCCAATCCCAATGGCGGTCAGGCCGCCAAATCGCTCTACTACATGGGAGAAAGTCTGTACAATCAGGGCGAATACGACCTTGCCATCCTCGACTACCAGAAGGTGATTTCCA
>WQUH01000240.1 GCA_009782165.1 Pseudomonadota bacterium
GCAGGCGGGACGCCTGCGTACTCTTTGTCAGTTCGACCTTTCCCTTTTTGTCATTTCGACCGCAGGGAGAAATCCGCATCGCTGGGAGCATGGAGATCCCTCTTCGCTGCGCTCATCGGGATGACAGAATAAAAAATGCCTTTCGTCAGCGCAGGCGGGACGCCTGCGTTCCCATGGCACAGTGACGGGGCGCGGACTTACGGGGCAGTCGTGGGGGCGGTGGGGCGTTTGCCGCCAAAGACGCGGCAGGCGGCGATGCCGGCTTCGTACAGGGCAAGCAGGGGCAGGGCCAGCAGAACGGTGGCGGTGAGCTCGCCGGAGGCCAGGAGGAAGGAGAGCACCGCGATGGCGCAGTAGAAGGGGATGCGTTTTTGCCGGAAATGGCCGCCCTTGAGCAGACCGGCGCGGGTCGCCATCACCATGAGAAAGGGGATCTCGAAGGCAATGGCAAAGGCCAGCACCATGCGGACGGTGAAGGTGAGATAGGGCCCGAGCTTGATCATCGGCTGGAGGGCGGGCGAGGCGTAACTCATGAAGTAGTGGAGCATCTGCGGCAGGGCGACGAAAAAGGCGAATGCGGCGCCGGCGGCGAACAGCAGCAAGCCCCAGAGGATGATGGTGCGCACCCTTCGTTTTTCCTGGTCGTGCAGTCCCGGAGCGACGAACAGCCACACCTGGTGCAGCAGAAAGGGAAAGGTAAGGGCAAGGCCGACCATGAAGGCAAGTTTGAGGTAGCTGAGAAAGGCGTCGGTGAGTTTGGTGTAGACCAGTTTGCCCAACTGCGGATAGGCCAGATAGAGAGGCCGCATGAGCCAGGCCGTGAGTTCGTCCTTGCAGAGGTAGGCAACGGTGCTGGCCAGCAGGATCGCGATGCAGCAGCGGACAAGCCGCTTGCGCAATTCGTCCTGATGGGGGCGGAAATGTTCGAGGGCCGCGATCATGACGCCTGCGCCCTGTCTCCGGCCGATGTTTTTTCTTGTGCAGCGGCGGTCGTTTCCCCGGACGGGGCGGCCGGTTCTGCTGTCGATCCTGCCGGTGTGCCGGAGGCGGCTGTCTCCCCGGACGGGGCTGGCTGTTCCTCAGCATCCGCTGAATTGTCGGCCGCCGCTCCATCGTTGACCGCCAATGAGGCGGAGGGCTCCCCAGGCGCGGCGGGCGGCTCTTCCTGGCGGTCGGCCGCAACGGGAACCTCGGCCGGGTCGTCATCGCGAAGCTCGGCTTCAACGGCGCGGGCTTCGGGCTCCACGTCGATCACCGGCCCCTGGCCCTCCTGCGCCGCAGGCCCTGCGGCCGGTTTCCATTCCCCCAGGTCGGCGCCGGTCAGCCCGGTCCGCAGTTCGTCGGCGGTGGTCCGCAGGTCGTGCTGGATGGTGCGGAGGGTTTCATCTTCCTGGGTCATGCTTTCCTTGACCTGGTCGAGTGTTTTCTTCAGTTCCGTCAAGCCCTTGGCCAATGAGCGGGCCAGGCCGGGCAATTTGTCCGGGCCGACCACGATCAGGGCGACGGCAAGGATGACGAGCATTTCCGGGAGGCCTATGCCAAACATGGGAACACCAGGGGTAAAGGTGACGGATAGCGGACCGGCTGTTGAAAACGCTGAAATCTACGGGATTTGACCGGAGGTGTCAAGCGGCCCGGCGCCCTTCTTGAGACGCGGGCGGCGGAGACCGTCAGCCAGATGGAGGAGGGCGAGGATGGGATGGGACAGGAGCAGCAGGCGGCCGCTGTGGCGCATCACCGCGCGAATCCGCTCGCGCCTGTCCGGGGCGTAACAGTGGATCGGGCATTTGCCGCAGGTGGGCTTGCGCTCCTGGAACGGGCAATGGCGCAGCCGGTGCATGGCATAGGCGAGCAACTGGCGGCACGGTTCGCACGGTTGGGGCGGGCCGCCGTGATGATCCCGGCAGTACCGGTCGATCAGCAGTTCCACAGTCCTGGCTTCGCGCCGCAGGCGCCGTGAAGAAAAAGTGTCTGGCATCGGTTTTTGGGGAAAAGGATGGTGGTGCAATCCGCACGTTTTAGGTATTGTACCATGGTTGGTGCCAGGCGGCATCGTCAATGCGCGTGCCGGGCCGCGATCGTGCCGAGCGTTACGGAAAGGAAACAGCCGGCAGGGCAAGTGTTACCCAGTCGTAATGTCGGTGGCATCCGGGCGAGGGCATCAGGCTGAAGTTGCCGCATTGTCTCGCCTGGTATGGAGCTTGCTTTGATCCTGGCATTGATGGCCGGGTGCGGGAAAGGCGGCGAGACCGGACGCGCCCGCGAGTTGGATAGAACAAAGGGGGGAATGCATGCACGCGGAGAGACGAACGGGGTGGCCGGATGCCAGAGGGTCCGGCGGAAGATTGTGCTTTGACGAGAGGAAAAGGAGGCGACAGGACTGCCTATGAAGGTTCTTGCTGTTCTCGCGGTGATCGTGACGCTGGGCATCTTCGCCAATCTGGCCAACGAGTCCAAGATGCTGTCCTATCTGTCAGACGATCCCCAGGCCTGTATCAACTGTCATCCCATGGCCGCCGCCTATGCCACCTGGCAGCACAGTTCCCACCGGAACCGGGCGACCTGCGTGGACTGCCATCTGCCGCACGATTCTTTCATGAACAAAATGCTGGCCAAGGCCAAGGATGGCTATAAGCACTCGGTGGCCATGACCTTCAAGACCTATGCCCCCAACCTGCAGATCAGCACCGATGCCGCCCAATGGATTCAGGGCAACTGCATTGCCTGCCATCGGGAGCTTGTTTCCCAGATTGTGGACAACAGCAAGCTGTACGACAAGGCGGCTGACAGCACGGTACAGACGGGACGGCGTTGCTGGGAATGCCATCGGGAGGTTCCCCATGGCACCATGCGCAACATATCGGCAACGCAGAATAATTTCACCGCCAAGGTGTTTTAAGGATTTCAATCAGGAGAAGACTACATGAAAAAATCGTCCATTGTTTTCACGCTCTGTGTGCTCGCCGCCATCCCAATGGTGCTGCTGACCGTCTCCATCCGGGAGAACAAAGCCGAGCAGCAGGCCATGAACGCGGTCCCGGCCATCAAGAACGGCGAGACGCGGTCCTCCGAGTGGGGGAAGCATTACCCGCGCCAGTACAGCACCTACCTGCAGACGAAAAACAGCGATGAGATTGCCGATGTCCTCAAACAGGATCCCGCCACGGTGATCCTGTGGGCGGGGTATCCGTTCTCCAAGGATTACAACAAGCCACGGGGACATTATTACGCCCTCGAGGACAACATCAACTCCCTGCGGACCGGCGCGCCGGTGGACAACAAGACCGGCCCCCTGGGGACGCCCTGCTGGACCTGCAAGTCTCCGGATGTGCCCCGCCTGATCAAGCGGGATGGCGAGATGGAGTATTTCACCGGCAAATGGGCGAAATACGGCGACGAAGTGGTCAACTCCATCGGCTGCGGCGATTGCCACGACAACAACACCATGAAACTGACCCTGACCCGCGATTACCTCAAACGGGCCCTGGACGCCGAAGGCA
>WQUH01000241.1 GCA_009782165.1 Pseudomonadota bacterium
GGACATGGAATGTTCTCGTGGAGGATGAGCATGCCCCTTACTCCATTTTCACGGCTTCGGCAACTCCCTTGACAGCGAAGGCCGCCCGGCAAGGGGGAAAGGAACGCCGGGCCGCGCCACGGGCCGCTTCTTTGTTTGATCGATCCGGGCAACCATGGTATTTTGCCGGGATGGAAGGTGCGCCGATGATGGATATGGAACAGGTGCGGATCGATAAATGGCTGTGGGCGGCTCGGTTCTTCAAAACCCGCTCTCTGGCCGCCCAGGAGGTCGGGGCCGGCCATGTGGCGGTCAACGGCGCCAAGGTCAAGCCGGCCCGCATGGTGCGGCCGGGCGATCTGCTGACCATCCGGCAGGGCTTTCTCGAAACCTCGGTCCGCATTCAGGCGGTCAGCGACCGGCGCGGCCCGGCAACGGTCGCCCGGACCCTGTACGAGGAAACCGAGGAATCGCAGGCCAAGCGGGAACAGGCGCTGGCGGAACGCCGGGCCTTGCGCCCGCACACCGGGCAGCCCGACCGGCGGCCCGACAAACATGAGCGGCGGCAGATCCGCCAATTTTTGAAAAAAGAATAAACAGGGATGGACACCTAGATGAGACGAGCCGAGCGGGCCTTGATCAGCCTGACCGATAAAAGCGGATGCGAGGACTTTGCCGGAGCCCTGGCCGCCATGGGGATCGAAATCCTGTCCACCGGCGGCACGGCCCGGCAACTGCGCGCCGGCGGCCTGGCCGTGACGGATGTGTCGGCGTTCACCGGTTTTCCCGAGATGCTGGACGGGCGGGTGAAAACCCTCCATCCCCTTGTCCATGGCGGCATCCTCCACCAGCGCGGCAACGCGGAGCATCGGGAGCAGTGCCAACGCCACGGCATCAAACCCATCGACATCGTGGCCGTCAACCTCTACGCCTTTGCCAAGGCCGTGGCCGCGCCCGGCTGCACCCTGGCCGACGCGGTCGAGCACATCGACATCGGCGGCCCGACCCTGCTGCGGGCCGCAGCCAAGAATTTTCAGGATGTGACCGTGATCGTCGATCCGGCCGACTATCCACAGGTCTTGACCGAACTGCGGGCCGCGGGCAACACCACCTTGGTCACCCGTTTTGCCCTGGCCCGCAAGGTTTTTGAATTGACCGCCGCCTACGATGCCGCCATTGCCCAATGGCTGCGCGGCGTCGACCCGGCCGCCAACCCGTATTTCACAGGAGCCGAACATGCGTAAGATGGCGGTGCTGCTTTCCGGCAGCGGCAGAACCCTCGACAATTTTCATGAACGGATCGCGGCCGGCGCCCTGCGCGCCCGGATCCAGGTGGTCATTGCCAACGTCCGCGACGTCCTGGGGCTGGAAAAGGCCAGGCGGTACGGATATCCGGCCTTCTACGCCGCCGGCAACGACGAGATCAACCGGATCATGGCGAACTACGAGGTCGATCTCGTCGCCCTGGCCGGCTATCTCAAACTCTACACCCCGCCCGCGCATCTGCGCCGGTCGGTGCTCAACATCCATCCGGCGCTGATCCCCTCCTTCTGCGGCGAAGGCTTCTACGGCCACCACGTCCACGAGGCGGTCAAGGCCAGGGGCTGCACGGTGAGCGGCTGCACCGTCCATTTCGCCAATGAGCTGTACGACCAGGGGCCGATCGTGCTGCAACGCTGCGTGGGCCTGGATGACAACGACACCCCCGACGACATCGCCGCCCGGGTGTTCGCGGTGGAATGCGAGACCTATCCCGAGGCGATCAATCTGGTCGATGCCAGGGGAGAAAACTATTTCTGGGAAAGGGTAAGGCAATGAATGCACGGACCATCATGATCGGCAGAGACATCGAGCGCAGCCTGGACCGCATCAGTCTGGAGATCGTGGAGCGCAACCACGGCGTGGGCAACCTTTCGATCGTCGGCATCCATACCGGCGGGGTGTACCTGGCCCAGCGCATCAAGCGGCGGATCGAGTTGCAGGAAGAGATCGACCTGCCGGCCGGCACCCTCGACATCACCCTGTACCGCGACGACTGGAGCCTCATCTCGCAGAATCCGATCGTCAAGAAGTCGGACATCGGCTTTCTCCTCGAAGGCAAGCGGGTGGTGCTGGTTGACGACGTCATTTTCACCGGCCGGACCATCCGCGCCGCCATGGATGCGATCATGGATTACGGCCGGCCCCAGTCGATCCAACTGGCGGTGCTGGTCGACCGGGGCGGTCGGGAGCTGCCGATTCAGCCCGACTATGTCGGCATGACCATCGATCCGACGGAGCACGAGCGGGTGGATGTGCTGCTGGTGGAAAAAGACGACGGCGATGCCGTGGTCATCACCAGGCGGTAAGGCCCGGCGATGGCGGCGTTCTGGACATCCTGCGCAATTTTTGATCAGAGAACCCCATGAGTGACCAACAGTGCGACCTGCCCATTCCGTCCGATCTGGAAGCGATTTGCCAGCGCGTCCAGGAAAAGGCGGAGACGTATGAGCAGTACAACTTTACCCGGGGCCGCAACGACTTCCTCAAGGCCTTCTTCGATCTGTCTCAGGAATACGATTCCCTGGACGATTTCTACCGGGTCTGCGTTTCCGTTCCCCTGACCATGGTCTGTATCGCCAGCAGGCTGTATCTGCGCGAGAATCGCGAATCCGGTTTGCAGTTGGTCTGCTCCAGCGAAGAAGGGGTGCTGAACGAACCGAGACCGGCGGCCTATCCGGTCCAGATGCAGGAGACGCCCTACGAGTTGGGCGGCTCCTATGTTGTGCCCATCTTCAGCAAACAACCTTTTTCCAACAAAACGGCCGACCGCGATCCCGAGCGGCAGATGCGGCTGTGGGACGATGTGCGGGGGGTGCGCGGCGGCAGCCGGATCCTGGGCATGTTCGAGGTTCGCCGCCGGGGAGGGCTGGCCGAGATCGACAAGTTTTTCTTCATCAAATACGCCAACCGGATCGGCTACAACCTCGACAACCGGCTGATCGCCCGGCAGAACATCGAACGGCTGAAGTTCATCAACACCCTGGTGGTCGATATCGAGCACAACATCATTGTGCCCAACATGTATTTCCGCCACCTGTTCAACCAGTTGAAAAAGAAGATCGGGGTGATCGAGGAACTGCGGCGCGAAATCAGGGAGAGCCGGGAGTTCGCTCCGCAGCGGTGCGGTTACTGCGATGGCCGGCTGCAGGCCCTGCAGGATGATCTGGTCAAATATCACCAGGAGATCGTCAAATACCACGCCAACATGAGCCTGTTCATCGAGAGCCTGTTCCGCCGGGAACATTTCGAGCGCGGCCACCTCGTGCTCCACCCCAAACGGTGTTTTGTCGAAAAAGAGGTGATCATCCCCCAACTGGACCACTACGCCAGCCGGTTGCAGGCGGCCGACATCACCGTTGACCGGCCGAAGAACATGTACGGCGAAGAGTTCCCGATCATGGTCGACATCGGCCTCCTGGCCCAGGTCTACGCCAACCTCTTCTCCAA
>WQUH01000242.1 GCA_009782165.1 Pseudomonadota bacterium
GTCGCACGCCATGCCACTCCCGGATCACCTTGGAAGAAAGCGTTATGAACACCCATCTGTTGGCCTTGGGCGACTTTTCGCAGGCAACCTTGCGCTGCCTGATCGATCGGGCCCTGGCACTGAAAGCCGACCGGCAGCGGGGCATCCGCCATCAGCTCCTGGCCGGCCGCACCATCTGTCTGTTGTTTGAAAAACCATCGACCCGCACCCGGGTGTCGTTCGAGGCCGGCATGTACGGCCTGGGCGGTCAGGTGATCTTCATGCCCACCAGGGAATCCCAACTGGGGCGCGGCGAGCCGCTCAAGGACACGGCCAGGGTGCTCTCCCGGTATGTCGACGCCATAGTGGTGCGCACCTTCGGCCAGGAAGTGGTGGAGGAGCTGGCCCGCTATGCCGCGGTGCCGGTGATCAACGCCCTGACCGATCTCCATCATCCCTGCCAGGTGCTCAGCGACCTGATGACCGTGCTCGAGGTCAAGGGCACGCTGGACGGCGTCAGGACCGCCTGGATCGGCGACGGCAACAACATGGCCAACTCCTGGATCGAGGCGGCCTCGGTGTTCGGCTTCCCGCTGACCCTGGCCTGTCCGGACGGCTTCGGTCCCAACCAGACCATCCTGGACAGGGCGCGGGCGCGCAGCGCCCTGCCGATCGCCGTGGTCCGCGATCCGGCCGAGGCGATTCAGGGGGCCGATGTGGTCAATATCGACGTGTGGGCCTCCATGGGGCAGGAGGAGGAGCAGGAGCAGCGGCTCGGTCTGTTTCAGGAGTATCAACTGGACGCGGCCCTGTTGGCCAAGGCGAACCCGGACGCCATTGTCCTGCACTGTCTGCCTGCCCATCGCGGCGAAGAGGTCACCGATGAGGTGCTGGAAGGGCCGCAGAGCGTGATTTTTGAGCAGGCGGAAAACAAGATGCACATCCACGCGGCCATTCTCGAGCATTTCATCCTCAAGGGGAATGGCGCGTAACCGTCAACCATTATTGCAGGCCCGGCGGCCTGGCAGATCAAAGCTATGAGCGTGCAAAAAATTGTGCTCGCCTATTCGGGCGGGTTGGATACCTCGGTCATCCTCAAGTGGTTGGCCAACGAATACGGCTGTCCGGTCATCGCCTATTGCGCCGACATCGGTCAGAAAGAGGATTGGGATGCGGTCCGGGCCAAGGGTTTGGCCACCGGCGCGGAACAGGTGATGATCTCCGACCTGCGCGAGGCGTTTGTCCGCGACTATATCTTTCCGGCCTTTCGCGCCAACGCCATCTATGAGGGCTCCTACCTGTTGGGCACCTCGCTGGCCCGGCCCCTGATCGCCAGGGAACAGGTGCGGATCGCCGCCCAGGAGGGCGCCGACGCGGTCAGTCACGGCGCCACCGGCAAGGGAAACGATCAGGTCCGCTTCGAGTTGAGCTATATGGCGCTCAACCCGAAACTGACCATCATTGCCCCCTGGCGGATCTGGGATCTCAACTCCCGGCAGAAGCTGGTCGCCTATGCCAGGGAACACGACATCCCGGTGCCGGTGACCAAGAAGAATCCCTACAGTTCCGACGAGAACCTGCTCCACATCAGCTTCGAAGGGGGCATCCTGGAAGACCCCTGGAACGAACCGGACGAGGAGATGTTCAAGCTGACGGTTTCCCCGGAGCGGGCGCCGGACAAGGCCACCTATGTCGAGATCGAATTTGCGCAGGGCACGCCGGTGGCCATCGACGGCGAGCGGCTGGCGCCGGTGGAGCTGATGACCAGACTCAACAGTCTGGGCGGCGCCAACGGCATCGGCCGCCTCGACCTGGTCGAAAACCGCTTTGTCGGCATGAAGTCGCGCGGCGTCTATGAAACCCCCGGCGGCACCATCCTGAGGGCCGCGCACCGGGATCTGGAAACCATCACTCTGGACCGGGAAGTGCTGGGCATCCGCGACTCCCTGGTGCCCCGGTATTCGCAGCTCATTTACAACGGCTTCTGGTTTTCGCCGGAGATGCGGCTCTTGCAACGCACCATGGACGATACCCAGACCACGGTCAGCGGCATTGTCCGGCTCAAGCTCTACAAGGGCAACTGCATCCCGGTGGGCCGGAAATCGGCGCATTCGCTCTATTCCGAGTCGTTTGCCACCTTTGAGGAGGACGAGGTGTACAACCAGGCCGACGCCACCGGTTTTATCCGGCTCAATGCCCTGCGCCTGCGCATCCAGGCGCATCAGCGGATGAAATGATGGCTGAAACGAAAAAAACCTCGGACAAGATGTGGGGCGGCCGCTTCGCCGAAGCCACCGCCGCTTCGGTGGAGGCCTTTTCCGCCTCGATCCACTACGATGCCCGGCTCTACCGGCACGACATCATGGGCTCCAGGGCCCATGCCCGGATGCTGGCCCGCCAGGGATTGATTACGGATGCGGAGCGGGACGCCATCCTGTCCGGTCTGACCGAGATCGAGGCCGAGATCGGCCGGGGCGAGTTTGTGTTCAGGCCGGAGCTGGAAGACATCCACATGAACATCGAAAAGGCCCTGACCGACCGGATCGGCCCGGCCGGGGCCAAGCTGCACACCGCCCGCAGCCGCAACGATCAGGTCAACCTCGATTTCCGCCTGTATCTCCGCGACGAGACCGACAGCCTGGACCGGCTGCTGACCAAGGTCCAGCGGGCCTTTGCGCGGCAGGCCCGGAAATGCCTGGGCGCGGTCATGCCCGGCTACACCCACCTCCAGCGGGCCCAGCCGGTGCTGCTCTCGCACCACCTGCTCGCCTACGTGGAGATGTGGCAGCGCGACCGCGACCGCCTGGCCGACTGCCGGCGGCGGATCGACGTCATGCCGCTTGGCGCGGCGGCCATGGCCGGCACCAGTCTGCCCATCGATCGGCATGCGGTCGCAGAGGAGCTGGGCTTTGCCGCCATCACCGCCAACTCGATGGACACCACCGGCGACCGCGACTTCGCCCTGGAGTTTCTCTTCTGCCTCAGCCTGATCCAGGTGCATCTCAGCCGGCTGGCCGAGGAACTGGTGCTGTGGTCGACCAAGGAGTTCGACTTCGTGCGCATCGGCGACCGCTACTGCACCGGCTCGTCGATCATGCCGCAGAAGAAGAACCCCGATATCCCCGAGTTGATCCGGGGCAAGACCGGCCGGGTCGCAGGCGCCCTGATGGCCCTGCTGATGACGGTCAAGGGCCTGCCTCTGACCTATAACCGCGATCTGCAGGAAGACAAGGAACAGGTCTTCGATGCCCTGGACACGGTCAAGGCGAGCCTGGCGATCACCGCCGAACTCCTGGACCACACCGAATTCAGGACAGAGCGGCTGCGGGAGGCCACCAGCGGCGGATTCATGACCGCCACCGACCTGGCCGATTATCTGGTCCGGCGCAACATGCCCTTCCGTCAGGCCCATGGCGTGGCGGGCCGGATCGTGGCGCTCTGTCAGGAGCGGGATTGCGAGTTGGCTGATCTGACCCTGGCGGAG
>WQUH01000243.1 GCA_009782165.1 Pseudomonadota bacterium
AATAGGTGGAATCGGCGCCCGGCGTGTAGGCCACATAGCCGCCGGCTCGGGCCACCGAGTTCACCGACTGTTCCGGGATACGATACCCTGATGCAAGTGCCGACCCTGTTGCCGCGAGCAGGATCAATCCCGATATTCCGCAAATCTTCCTCATGTACTTCCCCCTTGCTGGTGTTGGTTGAACGGTTGGATGGTGTTTGGTCACGCTTGCATATTGTCGGCTGAATAGAGATAGCGTTTGATCTTGTGGGTGGCGGTTTTGACGAAGGGTTCGCGCCGCTCCAGAATCCGGGCCAGGCGGGAGGAATGCGAGAGCTGTTCGTTGACGGCGGTCCGCATCTCTTTGAACAGTTCGGCGATGTACCGATGCCGCTGGGTCCGGCTCTGCCCGGCTGTTTTTCCGTCGATCAGCTCATAGTCCGGGTACACCCAGGCCTCGAGCAAACCGAGATGTTCGACCACCAGCGACTCGACCACAAAGGGATAGGCATTCAACTTGTGCTCGATCGCCTCGGGATAGACGTTTTCACCGTTGGACAGGACGATGACCGACTTGGACCGGCCCTTGATGTGCAGGTTGCCGGCGGTGTCGAACATGCCGAGGTCGCCGGTTTTGAGCCAACCGTCTTCGGTCAGCGTATCCCTGGTCGCCTCCGGATCGTTGAAATATCCCCGCATGATATTGCTGCCCCGGGCCAGGATCTCGCCGATCCCGCTTTGGGGGTGGGGATCGTCGATGCGGATCTCCACGCCCGGCACCGGTTTGCCGGTGGAGCCGAGCTGGATGGTCGCATCGCCGTGCGGCCCGCCGGCGAGCAGCGGCGAGGCTTCGGTCAGGCCATACCCGACGAGGAAGGGAAACTTGGCGTCGCGCAGGAAACCTTCCACATCCGGGTTGAGGGCGGCGCCGCCGATGCCCATGATCTGCAGCCGGTTGCCGAAAAAGGCGTAGAGCTTGGCGCCGATCTTGCGGTAGATCATCTTCCTGCTCAGGTTGAACCGGCAGAAGAAGCTGAGCAGCTTGCTTTTTTCCACCGCCGGGATTATCCGCTTCTTGAATATCTTTTCGATGATCAACGGCACCACCAGCATCGCGTGGGGCTGCTCCTTTTCGCAGATCTTCTGCAGGATGGCGGGGGTGGGCGTCTTGCCGGCATAGGCGATCCGGCATCCCTGCGACAGCGGCAGGAGGAAACCGGCCGTGAACTCGTAGGTGTGCGAGATGGGCAGCACCGACAGAAAAACCCAGTCGGGGATCAGCCGCATAACCCTGGCGGCCGAGTAGGTGTTGCTGCACAGGTTGCGATGGCTGAGCATCACCGCCTTGGAAAAGCCCGATGTTCCGGAGGTATAGAGAATGGCGGCCAGCTCGTCCGGCTCGACCTTGGCAAAGGTCAGGGTTTCGTCGCGGGCCTGCTCGCCGAATTCCGCCAGGGCTTCGGCGACGAACTCGCTGAAGGTCCGCAAACTGATCAGGCCGGTGTTGTCGCGGTAATCGTCAAAGGTGACGACATGGCGCAGTTGCTGCTTCAGATCGTAGATTTTTTCGATCTGCCGCTGGGTGAGGAAGATCATGTCGCAGCGCATCTCGCCCAGAATATGACGGACATCGGTTTCGGGAAGATCGGGAAAGATGGGCACGGTGATCGCGCCCAACCGGACCACCGCCAGATACACAATACCCCAGTGGTGGGAATTTTCTCCGAGCAGCGCCACCCGGTCGCCCTGCTTGACGCCGAGGCGCCGCAGCAGGGCGGCAATGGCGAGGATGCGCTCGTGCATCTCCTTGTACGTGAGCGCCTCGTCCAGCGCCATGCCGACGGCGGGCAGGTTCCGAAACTTGCGGCAACTGATGTCAACCAGATCGTTCAGGGTCGCCGCGTTCTCCTGAATGACCGGCAGCAGGTTGGTTTCTCCCTGATTTTCGGCGATGTGCTCGCATTCATCCCTGTCCTGTTCGGCTCTCTCTGGCGATGTCTGCATATGTTTGCCCCGCTCCCGCGCTCCTGTCATGGTTCTCGCATGAGTTTCCGCATGATATTGTTGCTGATTTGTTTACCACAACGGTTGATGCTTTTCAAAGAAAACAGGCAATTCCCTTGACAGGGCTGAAAGAGAACAGGTAAGTTTATTAAATTTACATAGTTGCCTCACTGTTACCGTCCAAATGCGTATGTCCAGATTTCTCTCTGTCGCCCTTTCGTTGCTGCTGGCGAGCCTGGTTGTCCTGCTCCATCCCCTGACCGATGCGCAGGCCGCGCCGGCTGCCGCCGCAACCCCGCACCCCAAAAAGAAGGGGAGCGTTCCGGCCAGCCATCCCGCGACCGCCCCGGCAAAAAACAAGACGAACCAGAAGAAGCAGAAGGCGGCGCATCCATCGGCGCCGGCCAAACGCACCGCGAGTACCGCCGGCAAGGCGGCCGCTGCCGGCAAACAGCCGAAGGCTGCCAGCCATCACAGCGCCCCGGCCAAAAAGGCCGGGCCGGCACACCAGGCGAAGAAAACAAAAAAAGAAACGAAAAAAGGCGCGGCAATAAAAAAAGGAGCGGCGCGCCACCCGGCGCATGCCGCGCCGGCCGACAGTGCGCCGCCGGACCTCGAGCAGCAGATCAGCGCGAGAAGCGCCATCATCCTGGACGCGAAGACCGGCGAGGAACTGTTTGCCAAATATCCCGACAACCCGCGCCAACCGGCGTCCACCATCAAGATCGTGACCGCGATGATCGCGATCAAATCGCTGAAAGGCGATGAGCTGGTCGATGTCAGCAGCCACGCCGCCAGCATGCCCAGTTCCAAGGTCTTCCTTGAAACCGGCAAACAGTACCAGGTCGATGATCTGCTCAACGCGGTGCTGCTTGCCTCGGCCAATGACGCCAGTGTCGCCCTGGCGGAAAAGGTTGCCGGCAGCGAGGAGAATTTCGCCAACCTGATGACGCTCTCGGCGCGCATGTGGGGGGCGCGGCACACCGTCTGCCGTACCGCCTCGGGGCTCACGGCCCTGGGCCAGCAATCGACCTCCCGCGACCTGGCCACCATCTTCCGCTATGCCATGCAACACGACGCGTTTGCCAGACGGATGCGCGAAAAATTCATCACCACCTCATACGGCAAGGTGCTGCGCAACCACAACCGGGCGCTGTGGCGGCTGGACTGCGCGCTCGGCGGCAAGACCGGCTACACCGTTGTCGCCCGCCAGACCTATGTCGGGCTGTTTGGCCGGGATGACCAGACGATTGTGGTGGCGCTGATGGGGAGCGAAACGATGTGGTCCGACCTGGCCAAACTGGTCGAGTACGGCTTCAAAAAACAAAAAGACGGGCAACTGGCGCGGGTGAACCCCCGCGCCGCTGACGGGGCGGCGCGGAACTGACGGCTGCCGCGGCATGCTCAAAAAAAAAGGTCTGCATCGCGGCAGACCTTTTTTTTCGCATGGTTGTCCAAGTGCTCATCCCGGGG
>WQUH01000244.1 GCA_009782165.1 Pseudomonadota bacterium
CCCGCCAGCTTGAGGCCGTCATTGAACAGGGTGACCATCACCGAGGTGAACATCTCGTGCATGTTCTCGATGTCGTTGGTCAGCCGGGTCACCAGGCGGCCGGCGGGCTGGCTGTGGAAATAGCGGAGATCGAGGGTGAGGAGGTGGGAGAAGAGATGCTGCCGCAGGCGGTGCATGATCGACTGGCCGACCCACTCCAGCGTCACCACCTGCAGGAAGGTGGCCAGAAAAATCGCCCCGACCAGCAGGCCGTACCACAGCGCGGCCCGGCCAAGACCGGCGATGCGCTCGGGGCGGGCGATCCCCTCGGCGACAATGGAGGTGTCGATGGCCATCTGCATCAGGCGGGGCAGGGCCAGGGAGGCCACGGTGATGACCAGGGCCAGGAGGACGGCTCCGGCCAGGGCCAGGCCATGCCCCCGGCAGTAGCCGAGAATCCGCCGCCAGAGCCGGAAATCGCCCATGGCGCCGGGCTGTCCCTCTTCCGCGTACCCGAAGTTATGCATGGCTTCGCTGCTTTTCCGCCATGGCGCGGTACAGGGGGTTGGCCAACAGGGTCTCGTGGCGGCCCTGATCGACGATGCGGCCGTCGTCGAGAATGACGATCCGGTCGGCATGGCGCAGCACGTTGATCCGGTGGGAGACCAGCACCACCGATCTGCCGCGCAGATAGTCGAGCAGGCCGTGCAGCACCTGCTGTTCGGTCTCGACATCGATGGCGGACAGGGCGTCGTCGATGATCAGCATCGGCCGGTCGCAGAGCAGCGCCCGGGCCAGGGCCAGCCGTTGCCGCTGGCCGCCGGAGAGCGTCACCCCCCGTTCGCCGATCACCGCCTGATATCCCTCGGCAAAACCCTGGATATCCGCATCGATGGCCGCCGCTCTGGCCGCCGCCTCGATCTCGGCCATGGTGGCTCCGGGGCGGCCAAAGGCGATATTGGCTGCCACGGTATCGGCAAAGACCACCGGCTCCTGGCCGACATAGGCGATGCAGTCGCGGAGGGCCGCCTGACCGAGGCGGTTGACATCGATCCCCCGGAACAGGAGCATGTTGTCAGCCACCGGATACACCCGGAGCAGCAGCTTGCACAGGGTGGATTTGCCCGAACCGGTGCGGCCGGTCATGCCCAGCAGGCCCGGTCCGATGGTCAGGTCGATCCCGGCGAGCGCGGGCCGCGTGCCTGACGGATAGGTGAAGGTAAGCCCCTGGCACAGATAGGTGGCCGGCATGGCGGTCGGCAGCGGCATAAACCGGCCGGTCTCGACCTCCGGCCGTTGCGTCAGCAGGCGATGGATCCGGCGCAGACTGGTCATCCCCCGCTGGGTGAGGTTGGCCACCCATCCCAGGGCCATCATCGGCCAGATGAGCATGTACAGATAGCTGACAAAGGCGACGAAGGCGCCGATGCTGATCCGGCCGTCGATCACCAGCACGCCGCCGTAGTAGAGCAACAGCAGCATGCCGACATTGCCGACCAGGGTGGCGATGGGCAGCAGCAGGCCCTGGATGGCCGCCACCTTGAGGTTGCTCCGCACATAGGTCTCGCCCAGGTGGCGGAACCGCTCCTCCTGGAACCGTTCCAGGGTATAGGACTTGATCAGCCGGATCGCCACCAGGGTGGCACGGGAGAACTCGGTGAGCAGGGCGAACTGCTCCTGCACCAGGTTGAAGCGGTGATGCAGGCGGCCGGAAAGCACGCGGGTGCAGACGATCAGCACCGGCATGGGCAACAGCGCCAGCAGGGTCAGCTTGATGTCGATCGCCAGCATGAATCCCAGGGCGGCCGCCGACAGCACCAGGGAATCCACCGCCGCTACCAGCCCCATGCCGCAGGCCATCTGGATGGTGGCCAGGTCGTTGCTGGCGTGGGCCATGAGATCCCCGATGGTCCAGCGCTCGAAGAAGGGCTGATCCATGCGCAGCAGGTGATCGAACAGCCGGTCGCGCAGCTTTTTTTCCAGGATGCGGGAAAAGCCGATGATCAGATAGCGCCAGACAAAGCGGAGCACCGCCATCGCCACCGCCACCGCCAAAACAAATAAACTCAATTCGATCAGGCGGGCCGGGGTGGCCGTTTGCGCCGCCAATCCGTCCACCGCCGACTTGACGAAGCGGGGAATGATCAACTGGAGGAAGTCGACCGCCGTCAGGGCCAGGAAACCGAGGGTCAAACGCGGCCAGTGGCTGCGGAAGATGGGGGCGATCAGCCGCAGCAGGGAGGCCGGGGTGGTCTGGCGGCCGTCCGCGGCGTCGGGTCCGCTGCCGGTTTCGGTTCTGGCGGCAAGGGGAGCGATCATCGCAGCGATGGCGTCAGCTCTTCGTAGGCCGCGGTCAGGCGGATGAACTGCTCTGGATCGCCGCCCTTGTCCGGATGCAGTTCATGGGCCTTTTGCCGGTAGAGCCGGGTGAGGTCGCGTTTGCGCATCGTTGCCAGTCGTTCGGCATCGAGCCCGAAGATGGCAAAGGCCTGGCTGCGGGACACGGTCGCCGTGGGCGCGGTCGGCTGGCGATGAAAAGGTCCGGAGCGGGAGGCGCGGCTGAAATTGGCCCACGACACCGGTTCATCGGGCAGGGCGTCGAAGTACATGATCAGATAGCGGATGAGCGGATACGGCAGGCGATCGCCGCGGGGAAAGCCCTGCCAGAAGACCTCGTCCGCCGCCAGCCGGCAGATCGCCTCGACAAAGACCGCATCCAGCCGCTCTCGGTCAAGGGCCTGGGGAATGGAACGGGCGTAGCTCTCGTGGAAAAATCGCTGCAAATCAAAGATGGCGAACAGGTAGCTCTGGTAGTCGCGGGGCAACAGGGTCTGTTCCTGGGCCAGGATCATCTGCTCGATCTCGTCGCGGCTCTTGTCGAGCAGCACGGTGTACATGGGCATGGTCTTGTCGACGGCCTCCGCCGAGGTCCGGCCCAGCCGCAGAAAATGGATGCGGCGGCGGTCCATGGGCTGAGTCTGGGCCATGGTCCGCGCCAGCAGCTCCTCGCTTGCCGGCTGCCAGTTGCGGTACCTGTAGCGCTGCCGAAACGGCTGCAACCGGCTTTGCACGTAGGGATCGACAAAGGGAAAAAACAGATCCTCCAGCTCGGTGTACGGGATGCTCATTCCCTGTTCGCGCAGAGCGCGGAGGAAATCTTCGTCGAGATGGAAGGAGGTTTCATCGGGGTACACGAGGCAGCGGCCGGGGTCCGGTCCCAGTTCGGCCAGTTCGCGGGAGTAGAGGACGCCGGACTCGCGGTAGGATTCCCGGAGCGCATACTGGTACTGCCTGGGACCGGTCTCCTTTCTGGCTATGTACATACAGATCCACCCGCAGGCAACGGGAAGCAAAGGCCACGATGCCGCCCTGTTGTTCTTCGCGGCTTATTTTCTTTTCACTGCACAACTCAATTATTACGAGGCATATCGAGGCGCGGATTGCCGCGCTTTGCTCGCAACTGGACTATCGA
>WQUH01000245.1 GCA_009782165.1 Pseudomonadota bacterium
GCCGGATAATCGGCTTTTTGTGTAACTGGTGTTCCTATGGCGGCGCGGATACCGCCGGGGTCGGCCGTTTCGTGCAGCCCACCGACCTGCGCATCATCCGGGTGCCGTGCTCCGGCAGGATCAACCCGCTGTTCATTGTCAAGGCGCTTTTGGGCGGCGCCGATGGCGTGCTGGTTTCCGGCTGCCATCCGCGTGACTGCCACTATGCCGAGGGCAACTTCTACGCCCGCCGCCGTCTTGAGATGTGCAAGAGTCTGCTGCCGATTGTCGGCATCGATCCGGCCCGCTTCGAGTATACCTGGGTTTCGGCGTCGGAGGGCCAGCGTTGGCAGCATGTGGTGACGGAGTTCACCAAACAGATCCATGCCTTGCCGCCGGCGCCGGTCTTTCCGGAGTCTCCGGAACTTGAGCAACTGGTGGCGTCTGCCTGTGAATGATCGGGCAGGTTGATGCCCGGTCACATTGTTGGTTGTATCTGATTCTAAAGAGAGACCGAAATGGATGATGAATTGAAAGGGGCGATACGCACAATTCTACCCGATGTCGACTGTGTTATCGGCTGGGGGCCAGGGCCGGACCCGCTGCGCAGCGCGCCGTTTTTCATGCGCAAACCGGAAGAGGTCGATGCCTTTGCCGCCGGTCCCCTGGCGGTGAACAATCCCGCCGTCTTTTTACCGGAATATAAGGGCAAGAAGGTCGGCATCGTGGTCAAGGGCTGCGACAGCCGTTCGGTGGCGCAACTGATTGCCGAGGGCCTGATCAAACGGGAAGAGGTGGTCATCATCGGCTTCCCCTGCGCCGGCGTGGTCGACATCGACAAGATCGCGGCCAAACTGGGCGAGCAGTTGGAACCGGGCATGGTGTCGTCTTTGCAGATCAGCGGCGACACACTGACGGTGCGGGTCAAGGACAAAGAGCAGAAGATGGCTTTGTCCGAGGTCATGGCGGACAAATGCGCCTGCTGCCAGTATCCGAACGCGGTGCTCAGCGATGTGTTCGTCGGCACGCCCGCGGAAGGCAAGACCGACGATTACGCCGACCTCGCCGCCTTTGAGGCCAAAAGCGTCGAAGAACGCTTCGCCTTCTGGGAAAAGGAGATGAGCCGCTGCATCCGCTGCTATGCCTGCCGCAGCGCCTGCCCGCTCTGCGTCTGCCGCGACCACTGCGTCGCCACCAGCCGCGAGCCGCATTGGCTGACGCAGGCTGACAGCACGCGGGAAAAGCTGTTTTTCCAGCTCGTGCACGCAACCCATCTGGCCGGCCGCTGCACCGGCTGCGGCGAATGCAGCCGGGCCTGTCCGGTCGGCATCCCGGTCGGCCTGTTCAAACGGGCCCTGACCCGCGCCGCCGTCAAACTGTTCGACTATCAGGCCGGGACGAATCTGGAAACCGTACCGCCGCTGCTGACCTTTGCCGCTGAAGAACCAACCATCAAAGAGAGGGAATGGTAATGCCAGGAAACAAATTTCTCGCCACCGCCGATGTTGCCGCCTGGCTGGGCGAACTCTCGAAGACGATGCGGGTGTTTGCTCCCCGGACCGAAGGTCAGGCCGTTGTCTATCGTCCATTTGACGCCGCACAGGGGCTGGAGCTTCGCCGCAAACCGACGGAATCCGCCAAGCATGTGCTGTTCCCGCGCAGCGAGGCGCTGTTGAGTTTCAGCTACCAGCTCCCGCCCTTCGGCGCGCCGGAAGTACCCGTTGGCGCGCCGGAAATCAAGCAGGAAGGCGAGGAACAGCCCGCCCGGCCTCTGGTCGCGCAGGTGCAGGTGAAGATGCCCGCCGATCCGGAGCCGACCGTCATTTTCGGCATGCCTGGTTGCGATGCCGGCAGCGTCACCACGTTTGACCCGGTGTATGGCGGCAGCAAATTCAAGGATGTGTATTACCTGAAAAAACGCCAGGCCACGGTCTTCATCGTCCGCGCCTGCGCCGAGGTCTTGTCCACCTGCTTCTGCAACTGGGTGGGCGGCGATCCGGCCAATGACCGGCATGCCGACGTGCTGGCCACGGAACTGGCGGATGGCTGGCTGTTGCGGCCGATCACCGACCGGGGGGAAACAATCCTGGCTTCGCCGCTCCTGAAAGATGCGCCCGCCGCGGCGGAAGGTCAGGCTACGGCCATCCACGACAGCGCCCGCAAGGCATTGGGCGAGGCGCCCAACCTGGAAGGCATCGAGGCGGCCCTGTTCGCCCTGTTCAGCGACAAGGATTTCTGGCAGCGGGAATCCGCCGGTTGTCTGGCCTGCGGCACCTGCACCTATCTGTGCCCGACCTGCCACTGTTTTTCCATCACCGACGAGACTTCGGCGAGAAACGGCGTGCGGCTGCGCTCCTGGGACACCTGCATGGCCGCCCTCTATACCTTGGAGGCCAGCGGTCACAACCCGCGCTCGGTGAAGATCGCCCGCCTGCGCAACCGGGTCGGTCACAAGTTCGCGTATTTTCTCAAAAACAATGATGGGCAGATCTCCTGTTGCGGCTGTGGCCGCTGCATTAGGAGTTGCCCATCGAGCGTTGATATTCGCCAGATCGTAAAAGATGCCCTGGCGGCAGCGGCAACTCCGCCACTTCAACCCGCCGCGCCTGCCGCCGCGTAAACAGGGGAAACGGACGAACCAAGGAGAAAGTCAATGGCTGATATTGCCAAGATACCGGTTTACTCGCCGGACATGGCGAACCCGTACATGCCGTATGTGGCGACCGTGAGGGAAATTATCCGCGAGACGGCGAATATCATGACCTTTCGGGTTGTCCTGGACGACGCGGAAGCCATGAAGAATTTTCGTCATGAACCTGGCCAGGTGGGGCAGCTTTCCATCTACGGGGTTGGCGAATCGACCTTTGTCATCAATTCGCCGCCGACCCGCCGCGAGTTTCTGCAGTTCAGCGTCATGCGCACCGGCGAGGTGACCTCGGCCCTGCACAAGCTGAAGGCCGGCGACAAGGTGGGCGTCCGGGCGCCGCTCGGCAACCATTTTGACCATGCGGCGATGAAGGGGAAAAATATCCTCTTTGTCGGCGGCGGCATCGGCATGGCCCCGTTGCGCACCCTGTTGCTGTACATGTTCGACAACCGCGATGACTACGGCAAAATCACCCTGCTCTACGGCGCCCGCTCGCCGGAGGACATGGCCTTTGCCTATGAGGTCGAGGAGTGGCGGCAAACCAGAAACACCGAGGTGGTGCTGACCATCGACCGCGAGGCCGAGGGCTGGAAAGAGCGGGTCGGCCTGATCCCCAACGTGCTGCTGGAGATGAATCCGTCGCCCCAGGATGCGGTGGCCATCACCTGCGGCCCGCCGATCATGATCAAGTTTACCTTGCAGGCGCTGGACAAGCTCAAGTTCCAACCGGAGCAGATCGTCACCACGCTCGAGCGGCGCATGAAATGCGGCATCGGCATCTGCGGCCGCTGCAATATCGG
>WQUH01000246.1 GCA_009782165.1 Pseudomonadota bacterium
TGCTGCTCCTGCTGCTGCACCGCCGGGCGGGTCCGCTCAATCGGCGGCGGCTGCGTCTCCGGGCGGGTCCGCTGGATCGGCTGCGGTTGCGTCTGCGGCGTTGCCGCCGGTTCGCGCGTTTGCTGGCGCGACGGCGACTGCCAGGATGGAGTGGGCTGCTGGGCCGCCTGCGGTTGCACCGGTTGTGCCCCCCACTGTTGCCTTTGCGATTGCGGTTTTGTCTCCGAACCGGTCTGCTGGACCGCCTGCGGTTGCGTCTGCGGCGCAGCCGCCGGTTCGCGCGGTTGCTGGCGCGACGGCGACTGCCAGGATGGACCGGTCTGCTGGACCGCCTGCGGTTGCGTCTGCGGTTGCGCCTGCTGCGTTGCCACCGGTTCGCGCGGTTGCTGGCGCGGCTGCCAGGACGGACCGGCCTGTTCCCTGGCGGGGAGTTCCCGTGGCGATCTGAGCCGTTGCCCGCTCTCCGGGGCAACCGGTTCACGGCCGCCCTGATTGATCGCACCCTGATCCTGCAAGGCAGGCGGCCGCCCCAGAGACGGCTTGCCCATCCCTGCGGGCGCCATTGTTTCATTGCGCTGCATCACCTGGTCGCGCGCGTCTCTGACGGATTGGATCCGCCGGGCATCATCCTGCGCACCTGTCACCGGCCGGTCCAGCCCGCGTTGGCCTGTCATCTGGGCAGGGGCGGCATTGAGCGGCCGCTGCCGGTCCTTGGGCTTCAGCTCCTGTTGCGCAAAAGAAAGGCTTTGCACCGGCTGGTTCACCTGGGCGGCCCCCACCATTCTGCTGCTCACCACCGGCGCGCTGATCGCTGTCGCTGCCGTCGCTGCCGGCAGAGCGGCGACGGTCGCCTGGCCGAGATCCTGTCGGATCTGTTGCTGACCGACCGTACCGGCGCTCTGCGCCAGCCGCCGGTTGTCGTTGATCCGGTTGAGCACGATGGCATGCGGTTTGCGTTCAATCTTGGCGTCGTTGAAGGCAAACCGGCGATGGTCGGTATCGAAGGTGCGGATGACGTTCCTGTCGATCACCGCGGCGGGTTTATAACTGTTGAGGATGGCCGTCCTGCTCAACCGCTGGACATACGGCGTATAGCGGACGCCGCGATACAGGTGGTCCGGAGAGATGACCACCGCCCGGTCGAGATAGCGGTACCGGCCGATGTTGATGTTGATCGACGGCCCCCGGTTGATCACCACCACGCGCGGTCCCCAGGCCCGATGCCCGTAAAACGGCTCATCCGGCGCCAGGGGGATCCAGCCGATGGCGGAACCGCTGTGCATCCAGCCGACCCTGCCCGGATACCAGCCAAAGGCGATGAACAGCCTGGGAGCGGGCCCGACGGCCCGGACCGTCGGCGGCAGCCAGTACCATCTTTTGTAGGAGTCCACCCAGACCCATGAACCGTAATGGTGGGTGACATAGCCAAAGGGCTCCGACGGAATCCAGCAGTTGTCGCCGTAATAGACCGTCCAGCGGCCTTCGGTGTAGGGGCTCCATCCCGGATCGACCGCGCTCGGCCGCCACATGGAATGGGACTCGCCTTCGTAATAGACCTGCTCCCACCGGCCGTTTTCCTCCAGGGCATAGGATTCGTCGCGGATCGGTTCGGGCAGATAGTTGGCGCTTGGCCCCTGGCTCCGCAGTCGATTGGCCCAGAGACTGTCGCGTTGGCCGTTCCAGTCGTCCCAGGCCGCATCGACGGTGCCGTTGCCGCTGGCGATGCTGCGGCTGTCGGCAATCAGCGAGGCGTCGCGCTCCCGGACTTCGTAGCGTTCGCCCGTGGCCTGATGGACGAAATCGACCGTGCCGCGCACGGCGATCACCTCCATGGACTGGTCGCCGACATAGAGATCGAACACCGTGCCTTCCGGTGCGACCACATAGCCAAACGGGGTGGTGGCCTTGATGATGGCATTGGGGTTCTTGTTGTACATCCGGGCCAGGCCGGAGGCCACGTCAACGGTGGTGGTTTCCGGATCGAGGGCGATCATCTGCAACTGAGTGTCGCCGCCGATCCGGATCCAGGTTCTGTTCGGCATGATGCTTTCCGCCTTGACCCCGTTTTCCGCGTACATGGCGTCCTCCAGGCCGAATGGAGCGTCCTTGACCGTTGCGACCCAATCCTGGTTCTCAGGGACATAGCGCAACAGTTTGCCGCCTTCCAGGTGGGCGATCCGGCCGACAAGGATGGTGCCCTGATCGGTGTCGGCCGCTGCGGCCCAGGCGCCGAAAAACAGCGGCAGCCCGACAAGAAACAGCAGAAAGATGGAAATACGTTGGCGTACGCGCATGGTTGTCTCCTTGGTGACGGTTTCGCGTTACCTGCATGGGTGATGCCGCCGGGTTGCACATCGCAAGATACACCGTACTGTAAAGAGTTGTACAGGGGAACGCAATGGATTGCAAGGCAGCGCCGAGTGAAAAAAAGGCGATTGCCCTGGTTGCGGCGAAATCAATCGGCAAAGGGGGTGGGACGGCTGAAATCGGGGTTGTAGCAGCCGGCGCTGGCCATATCCTGCAACCACCCGTTGGTGAACCCGAGCCGTTCCAGTTCGGCGGTCACCTGGCGGTACTCCGCGGCGGACAGCGGCTGGTCGAACGGGGGCAGATCGGCCACAGCGGCTGTCGGCTGATACTGGGCCATCAGCGACAGGGTGAGGCGAGGGGAGAGTTCGCCGGCCAAAAACCGGAGCGCGTTCAGGCTGTTTTTCACCGCGCCCGGCAGGACCAGATGGCGGACGATCATTCCCCGCACTGCCAGGCCATCGTCGTCCAGATGGAGCAGGTTGCCTTTCTGGCGGTACATCTCCGCCAGGGCGGCCGCCGCGACCTCGGGATAGTCGGCGGCGCCGGACAGGGCGCGCGCCAGGCGCGCGTCGCTGTACTTGTAGTCCGGCAGATAGACATCCACCCAATCCTCCAGGGCTTGCAGGGTCCGCACCCGGTCGTAGCCGTTGCTGTTGTAGACGACGATGGGCCGCAGACCGCGCCGCCGCACCTCCTGGATGATCGCCGCCATCTGCGGCGCCAGGTGCGAGGGCGAAACAAAGCCGAGTCGCTGGACGCCGGTCGCCAGGATGGCGGCGATGGCGTCCACCGCTTGCGTCAGCGACCAGCCTGCCCTGGGGATGGGGCGGTCGTTGCCGGAAATCTGATGGTTCTGGCAGAAACGGCACTGCAAGTTGCAGTGGCCGAAAAACACGTTGCAGATGCCCAAGGGGCCGCTGATCGCCGGTTCCTCTCCCCGATGCACGGTGATGGCGGCAATGTTCAGCCCGGCATCGGTTCGGCAGAAACCAGGCGCGCCCGCTGTCCGGTCGCAACCGCACTGCCGGGGGCAGATGCGGCAGGAGCGCAGGGCAGAGGGGGCCAGAGCCGGTTCGGGGTCGGTTGAACTCATGTGG
>WQUH01000247.1 GCA_009782165.1 Pseudomonadota bacterium
GGGCAATCCACCCGGCAGAAGGGTGGCAAAGTCCGGGCGGATTGCCCACCCGATTTCTTGCTCAGGTAGTCGATGATTTCGGCCTTGTGTTCCTTCGCCAAGGTGACAGCGGTTTCCCTTTCCTCGTTCGAGAGTCGCCCCAAACCGTCCATGGCAAGCTTGCCACCTGTGGCGACAGCCAGGGTCAAACCCATGCCCTGAAGAGTGGCAACGGTGTTCATATCTCTACCCTGTCGGCGTTGAAATTTTCACAACCGCTTAACGAATTTAACGAATTTAACGAATTAAATGGGTCTGGTTCGCCCTCAGGGGTATTTAATTCGTTTTTTTCGTTTAATTCGTACGGTGTTTTTGAAAAACGGTAGGTTATTCTCGGCCTCCCCCTCCCGCTCCGGACCTTCTCTTGTGTGATTTGTCCTGAAGAAACCAAACCGGACAGCGCAACCTCCAACCTGCAGGCATGCACATTGTTTCCGAACAAAGCATGAACATCGGACCCGGTAAGGTCTCGTTCCTTGACGGCCTCAAGGATGATCTGCGCCGTCTGGTCCGCTTGGCGTCCATGGAAGATGAAACGCGCAGACTGTTCGCAGTAGGACCAAAAAGCCAGGGCCGCCTCCAGGTGGTCAAGGCTGATTACCTTCATGCCGTCAAGCAGGCAGTAGATCATGGCGAGCCGGACAACCTGCGCCTCGGCACGGTTGATGACACAGCCGACAAGGCCGGGGTTGTCTTTCGTCAGGTCGGCATAGTGTGTTTTGATCCACGCCTCCTTGGCCGCGTCACCCCATCGGATGGGGTACGGTTCGGCATCGATCTTCGCTAGAGCCTCGGCCATCCGGTCCCGGATAACGGACAACTCACCCTCTGGCATGGGTTCAGGGAAAGGCACTGTCTTTGCCCTCCTGGCACATGGCCAGATGATGCGATTTGCAAATCCATTGAAGGCTTCGGTCTCATCAAGCTTCCTGTGTAGCTCTTCCAGGGTGACGTGCGACACCCAGCCAACATGCGCGCCCGTGGCCGTGGTCTTGGATGTCTTGGTCAGCGGGTCCAAATTTCCTGAATCCCAAGCGGAACGGATGACCATGGACAGTGTGTTGCCTTCGCGTTTCGTGTTCGCCATGACGCCGGCAAACTCTTCGTCGAGGACGAACAGCCGCTTGTCGGCAATGCCAGGATCGACAGCTACCCACGTTTGATCTTTTTCGGACCACTTCTTGACCTCATCGCGGACGGCATGGACAATCCCCTCTCCACTGCTGAACGGTCCAGGACTTGACCGTGCCGGGTCCAAGAGGCCGCTGAACAGTCGAGTGACCGGCTTGCCAGACGTTCCTTTCCTGGCCTTGCTCGATGCGCCAACGATGACAGCGGCGAGCCGCGCCCGGTGTTTGGTATCGCCGACCTCAAGCACCGGCCAAGGTCCACATTCAACTCCGAATCGAACCAGGAACGTTGCAAGCACCGCCGCCGGGTCCGCTTCACTGCCCCGACAAGCCAGCCGCACGAAGTCACCGGCCAAGCCATGAAACGCCGCTTTCGTCATGACAGGCCACTCCGGCACATCAAGGTTGTGTTCATCGGGCGGATCAACCAATGTTGCCGCCTCAAGGGCTGCCCACTCTACTGGCGCGTCGTCGTCGCTCAATGGTGGCGGGGCCAAATTGCAAGGCGGGGACGCCTCGACAGGTCCGGCCGCTGGCGGTGTCGCGTTGCCCGTTACGAAGCACAAAAGATCCAGGTCATGAGTATCCATGTTCAACATGGCGCCACCTCCTGCATGTCCTCGCGGACAGCGCTGACGACCCAATCCAAGATTGACGTTTCGATGCCCATGAACCGCGACATCCGGCCTCGGCAATCCTGATATTCAGCAGACGGAAGCATTGCCAGTCGTTCCAGCTCGGAACGATAGTCTTTCTGGACTTGGACGCGAGCCACATCCATTGCGGCGATCATGCTTCGAACTCGCCAAGCGCCTGCAACCATTTGGCAATGTCTCCAGACCTCCAGGCACTGCTCCGCCCGATTTTCAGGGGCCTGGGAAATTTGTTTTCAGAAACTTTTCGATAAATCCAAGAACTTTTGAACCCCACAACCCGCTCGACCTCGCTGAGCCTTAACAGTTTTTCCATTTTTGTCCTCATCCTCGGCAGTGGCGGTCACTGGTCGTCAGCAACCTTTCCCTTTGCGGATTTGGTCCTTCTTTGAACCATCCAGGCACAAAAAAAGCCCGTTGCATCTCTGCAACAGGCTGATTTTGCGTAGATAAAAATTTTATTTTTTATTGGCCCATGAACCCTTTTTGAACCTTAATCGTCGTTGTCGAGTGCATTCCGCGCCGCCCGGTCCAGCCTGTTGCCAGCGGGGACAGCCCGCTTCGCTTTCCGGCCTTTGCCCTCCAGGTCTCTTTTCTTTTTGACGATGCCAGCCGCCAGACGATGCGTTGCCATGCTTGCCGATGGTCCCGGATAATCCTCTGGCGCATTCTGTCCGTTGATCCATCTCTGAATCGTGGACCTGCTGACGCTGTACATTTCCCCTTGCCCCTCCAGCGTCACCGGGTATCGATTCCGATCCCGAGTGGTCTCGGCGCCCGCTGGCTTTTCGTCTTGTGGCGGTGGGGCGGGCGGATGGTTCGCTTCCGCCAGGATATTATCAACCAGCGCGAAACTGATGCCGGGAACATCTTGTTTTAGAGAGCATCCCATAGCGGCAAGAAGCCTTATCACCGCAGTTTTTCGGAAAAGCGCGGCATCTGATATAGCGGCGATGATATTCTTGAATACCGTGCCTTCGTGCGGGCAGAAATCGTCATTGTCGCCATACAGTGTTGGGAGAAAGGCTGTTTTGTAGGCGTCGGCAGCTTGCGCAGGGTATCGCGTCATGAGGATCGTAACCACGTCGACCGCATCTTGAAAGCTTCCGCTGTGGTTACACAAGCAATTGTATGATTCGCTCACCGGGGGCAGGGGGTGTCCCTCCATTCCATCCGGCAAAGGCTCCGGGAGTGTATTGGTAAATAATAGCGATAACGCCTGCGCATCGCCAATATGTAGCAGCGACTTGGAAACCCCGCCTATTAGCGCCAGGAAAGGTTCTGACCATAAAGCAATATCGTCTTTGTCCATCGCTCTTTTTATCGAAGAAATTTCTTTACCTCCAAGCTTGTAAGCTTGTTTCACTCGCCAAGACAATACCCAGGTATTGCTCAACATATTCCACCTCCTGTCGGTGTCCTGAAAATATCCCCTGGCGGGCCGTTCAGGTGCGGCTTTTCGGCATGGGTAATTAGGCCATGCCTAGCCAGGGGAAGGTCGTTATTCCGTCAGTTGTTCCCATTCAACACCCATGGCCGCCGCCAAGCGTTTACAGGTGGCAATGCGGGGCTGT
>WQUH01000248.1 GCA_009782165.1 Pseudomonadota bacterium
CTACTATACCGCCGCCGCAACCCGGTGTAAACCGTCCTCTTTCCTTGGCCAAGAAAAGGGCGCCAGTCCATCCCGGCCCTTTACATTTACCGGACAATCCGGTATCGTAGAAAAATTCTTGCAAAAAATAAACCAGAAAAACAACTGCCCCCTCTTTCCATGTTTGCCAAGGGATCAGCCATGGGACATCCGCACCGCGTCGTCCACACCACCCTGTTTCTGGGCGTTTTTGTCCTGTTGTCCGGCATGATGGTCCAGCGGGCGGCCGCCGAACAACCCGATCAGCCGCCGATCAGCATCGAGGCCGACCGCATGGTCTCCCAGGAAAACAAGAATTCGGTGGTATTCATCGGCAAGGTGGACGCCCGGCAGGGCGCCCTCACCATCAAAACCGACGAGATGACCGTGTTCTACAGCGAAAAGAAAGGCGCGGCCCCGCAGGGGCAGCAGAACGCGCAGCCCACCAACCAGGTGGAGAAACTGATTTGCACCGGCAATGTCAAAATCAGCCAGAAGGATTGGCTGGGCACCGGTGAGCGGCTGGACTATTTCGCCAAGGAACGCAAGGCGGTGCTCAGCGGCAATGCCAAGGCATGGCAGGGCCAGAACATGGTGACCGGCAAGACCATCGTCTACTATCTCGACGAAAAACGCTCGACCGTCGAACCGGACGGCAACAGCCGGGTCCGGGCGATTATCCGCCCGGAGGCCAAGCAACAGCCATGACCGGCGCCGTTGTGCTCGAAACCCGTGGACTGGTCAAGGAATACCGCGACCGGCGGGTGGTCGACCAGGTCAACGTGCAGGTCCGCGGTTCCTCGGTGGTTGGCCTGCTCGGCCCGAACGGCGCCGGCAAAACCACCACCTTCTATTCGATCGTCGGCTTTATCCGGCCAACCAGCGGCGCCGTTCTCCTGGACGGGGAAGACATCACCGCCCTGCCCATTCACCAGCGGGCCGCGCGCGGCATCACCTATCTGTCCCAGGAACCGTCGGTCTTCAAGAAGCTGACCGTCGAGGAGAACGTCCGCATCGTCCTCGAACCCCTGGGGCTGCCCCGCAACGAAATCGACAACCGGATCGGGGAGCTGATGGCGGAACTGAAGCTGGAATATCTGGCCGGCCACAAGGGGCACGCCCTGTCCGGCGGCGAACGGCGGCGGGTGGAAATCATGCGGGCCCTGGCCACCAAACCGCGCTTCATCCTGCTCGACGAACCGTTTGCCGGCGTCGATCCCCTGTCGGTGGCCGATCTGCAGGGCATCATCCGCGACCTGAAACAGAAGGGTCTCGGCATCCTGATCTCCGACCACAATGTGCGAGAAACCTTGCAGGTCTGCGACCTGGCTTATATTATGAACAACGGACAGATTCTCACCAGCGGCGGCGCCGAGGACATCATTCAGAGCGCGGTGGCGAGAAAAATGTACCTTGGCGACCATTTCACCATGTAAGCGCGTCGCGGCGTCGCCAACCCGGATCCCGATTCCCCATGGCCCTCGAACTCAGACAACACCTCAAGCTGGCGCAAAAACTGGTGATGACGCCGCAGTTGCGCCAGGCCATCAAGTTGTTGCAGCTTGGCCGTCTGGAACTCACCGACGCCCTGCAGGCTGAGATCGAACAGAACCCCATGCTGGAAGAGGCGCCCAGTATCCTCGAGCCGACCGTCGATCCCGAGGCGCTCAGCGCGGAAGAAAACACCTTCCTGGCCGAACCGACCGTCACCGACCGGATCAAGGGCGACGACCCGGCGACGGTGGCCGAGGTCAACTGGGAAGATTACGCCAACGCCTTCGACTCGGACCTCTCCTCGTTCCACGAAGCCCCGCCGGCCGACGCCCCGTCCCAGTTCGACTTTATTTCCGCCACGCCCGGATTGGCCGCCTACCTGCAGTGGCAGTTGACCCACCTCGACCTGACCGAACAGGACATCGACCTGACCACCTTCATCGTCTGCAACCTCGATGAACACGGATTTCTGGAGGCCGACATCGAAGATATCTGCGCGTTCGGCCACTGCACCGCCGAGGAGGCCGAAGGGGCCCTGCGCCTGGTGCAGAGCCTCGATCCGGCCGGGGTCGCGGCCCGCGACATCCGCGAATCGCTCCTGCTGCAACTCGACCGCCTCGATGCGGAGCATCCCCTGGCCTGCCGCATCGTCGAGCAGCACATGCACCTCCTCGAGACCAGAAATTATGCGCAGATCGCCAAGGAGACCGGGGCGCCGCTCAAAAAGGTGAACGAGGCGGTGGCCGTCATCAAGGAACTGACCCCCTACCCCGGCAACGAATTCAGCAACGCGCAGATCAACTATGTGGTGCCGGATGTGTTCGTCCACAAGATCGACGGCGAATTCGTCGTCCAGCTCAACGACGAGGGTCTGCCGCAGTTGCAGGTTTCCAGCGAATATCAGCGGCTGCTCAAGCAAAAGGGCGGCCTGACGCCCGAATCGCGGACCTATCTGCGGGAAAGCAAGCGGAATGCCGAATGGTTCATCAAATCGATCGAGCAGCGGCAACGGACCATCTTCCGGGTCATGGAAAGCCTGCTCAAGTTTCAGCGGGATTTTTTCGAGTTCGGACCGACGGCGATGCGGCCGCTGATCCTGCGGGATGTGGCCGAGGACATCGGCATGCACGAGTCGACCATCAGCCGGGTGACCTCCAACAAGTACGTGCACTGCCCCCAGGGCATCTTTGAACTGAAATACTTTTTCAGCACGGCGGTGCCGACCCCGGACGGCGACGCGGTGGCGGCCGAGGCGATCAAGACCAGGATCCGGCAGTTGATCAACAACGAAAACCCGGCCAAGCCGCTGAGCGACAGCAAGATCTCCGAGCTGCTGGCCAGGGAAAACATCACCGTTGCCCGGCGCACCGTAGCCAAGTACCGGGAACAGTTAAAAATCATCCCGGTCAAGCACCGGCGGCAAACCCGCTGACCCCCATGCCTCAACTGCACCCCGACGCCATACTGCTCGACATGAAGGCCACCGCCAAGGAGGCCGCCCTGCGCGAACTGGCCGGCCTGGCCGTTACGGTCTGCGGCCGTTTTACCGAAGAAACGCTGTTGAACGCGCTCGCGGAACGCGAGGCGGTGGGCTCGACCGGGATCGGCAACGGCGTGGCCATCCCCCACGGCAAGCTCGAAGGGCTCGACGAAATCCTGCTCTGCTTCGGCCGCAGCAAGGCCGGGGTCGATTTCGACGCCATCGACAACCGGCCCGCGTACCTCTTTGTCCTGCTGCTCTCTCCGGCCAGCAAGGCGGGGGAATATCTCCAGACCCTGGCCAAAGTCAGCACCATCCTCAAACAGCCCGAGAACCGGCAGCGCCTGCTCGACAGCGCCTCCCGCGACGAAATCGCCGCCATCTTCGCCGACTGACCGG
>WQUH01000249.1 GCA_009782165.1 Pseudomonadota bacterium
GTGTACTTCGCATAATTGCGTCTTTTGTATAGTTTTTTGTTATGGATATGCGGTTGTCGATAGTTTTAAATTCAAGATCAACGGCGCGGGGAAATCGCGAAATCGCATCGGCCCTGTGACGCCGCCCCAAAAGGCGGGGCGGCTTGGCGCGATGAAGCCGCGCCACATTCGGGCCGGTGCGATTTCCCCGCCAAAGGCCAAACCGACCGATATTGAACGGCCCGTGCGCTGCCCATGCTTTACGCCGGGATACGGCCCACGCGGGGAAAAGCTGATGATTCTGATGGCTCTGCGCCCACGCCGTGGCCTACCGGCTTCACCCCCTCCCGTTGGTCGGGGGCCGCGACATGGGCGAATGGGCCGGACGGGGTGCGGCACGGCCGAGGGGGTATTCAGGGAGCGGGTTGGCCAACAGGCGGCGGTTCATCGCCGGGCCTGCCAGCCCGGCAGGGCGGGACGGGCGGGGCGGGATGGAAATCACTGATGGATGGCCTGGCGCTGGACGCGCTAAAGCGCGTCAAGCGCCAGGCATCGCATCAATTCTGCGCGAGAGGGCCGGGTTGTGCCTCAATGGCGAGAGGGGCGGGCGGCTGGCCGGGTGGATTGCCAAGAGAGCGACCTTCACGGCGGATGCGGTCGTTGTCTTCTTCCGGCACCTTGCCGATACGTTCGTCAATCGGCCAGGCTGTAGCCACCTGGCGGCCCGCCGGGCCGAGGAGCATGACCATTCGGTCATTCGTCATGGTGGCGACATGCCAGCCAAGGGTTTCGAGGTCGTCCGTGTCGAGTTGATCGACAACGCGAAAAGACGAATCGCGCCACTCGATGATGACCTTGACGCGCCGGGCGGTGCGGATGACGCCGGCCAGGCGGATACGGTTGGATTTGGAGAGGTCATTCACCAGATCGGGCCAGTCGGTAACGTCCTTGGGCTTTGGCTCGGGTTCCTTGGGCTTGGACTGCGGGGCCGGGGCGGCGGGTGAAGCGGGCGGGGCGGAAGCTGGCGGCGGATTGCGGCTTCGCTCGGCTTGAAGGGCAGACAGGGAACGAAACTCGACCTTTTGGGGTTGCTTGGCCTGCTGGAAAGTTTCCGCGCCAGCGCCGTGGAAGAAGCGGTAGACGTAGAAAACGGCAACCAGAAAAACAGCAACGTAGAGCGGAATCCACTTCTTGAATATGCGGGACTTGAAGACGTTGGCGCGGTCGTCCTCGTAGGTGCCCTTGTTGTCGGTGCCTTCACTGTGCGAGGCGTAGGCGCCGAAATACTTCGAATCGTACTTGCCATCGCCTTTCTGCACTTCGATGAACTTGACGGTTCCGCGCGCATCCGGGCTGCCGGTGAACATGCGCCACTTGTACTGGTCAGGCTTGCCGAGCATGTCTTTTTTGATGAACTGGATTTTGCGGTTGACGCGATTGACCCAGGTACGGTGGCAGTCTTTGAGCAACTGGCCCATGCAGAGGACGTCCAGGCCGTGATGACCGTGTTCGGCGATCCACTTGGTCATGCCGGCGGTGAGCGGGGCTTTCTGGCTGGGGAAGTAGTTTTGCAGCTCATCGATGACGACCAGAGAATCGTTGTCGATGTCGATCTGATCGAGCTTCTGGACATCTTCCTCGGTCAGGGGCGTGAGCAGTTCGTGGCAGCGTTCCGGGGTAATGCCGGCCAGGTCGGCGAGCTTGTCGTGATTGATGCCGTCGATGCGGACGTAAAGACGACGGCCATTCTTCAAGGCCGGAATGATGTGATCGACGGTGGCGGCGTAGCTCTTGCCGCTGCGCGGCATGCCTTCGTGAAAAATGATCATGAAATCACCATTGGCCGAGGGTTACGGCTTTGCGAAGAAGGCGGAAGGCCACGGCCGAGCCGAGGATGGCGAGGCATTCGCCCAGGCGAAGGTAGCCGGCAAACACCCACACGTCAGCCGGGATGTAGGCCAGGATGCTACTCATGCCACCCTGGAGGAAGGACGGCACCGGGATGGCGGAAATGATGGCGGCCAGGGCGGACAGGATCATCTCAACGATGTTGATGACAGCATCGATGAAAAAATCCCAGACCGCCGTGAATAGGGCCTTGATGATGGAAAGCAGCCAGTCAGCAAAAGCTTTCATAGGATGGCCCACTTGAAACCGACGAAGGAAGCGACCGCCAGCATGATGGCGCCCATGATCTGAAATCCGGCGATGACGTTTGGATTGCAGAAGAATTCACCCAGGCTGATGGTGGCGTTCAGATAAGGAACGGACACCGACCAGCTCGGGCAGCCGCCAGATGGCGTGGTGACGTTGAAGTATTGCGTGGCCGCCTGGCCGAATTGCGAGGACTGGATGCTGGTGGAGAAAGTCTGAAAGACCGATTGAAAATCTTTGCCTTTCTTCTCGTAGAGGCCGTCGGTGCCGGGATTGCCGCACATGTCTTTCGTCGGGTCGCAGTCGGCGGAAGGGTCTTTGGGCTTGTCAGTTCCGTTACCGGCGTTGGGACACGCCTGCTTGGTAGGGTCACAAGGGGTGCCATCCGGGTTGGTGCCGGTGCCACCGGGGTTGGTGCCGGTGCCACCGGGGTTGTTGGGATCGCCACTACCGGGGTTGTTGGGGTCACCGGGATCACCGGGGTTGCCGGGATCACCGGGGTTGCCAGGGTTGCCGGGGTTGGTTCCATCATTACCACTCGGGACGCAATGCGTGCCTGTTGAGTCAGTGATTGACCCCATGCCTTGAGCAGCACAGCTATCAGGGGTTGGAGGCGGGGGGGAAGGTGGAGGAGGGTCGTGCGGTTGAGAAATATCGCCAGTACAAGACTGACCGGTGGAGGTTGTCGGAAAATTACAATAAGCCGGCTTGGGATTAGAGGCTGAAGCAACGGAAATATCAGACTCAAAACCCCAACAACCGTTTGGAGTTGGACTATCCACAATGACAGTGCAGCCATTGTCACAACCTGTATTTGGAATTTGCAAATTCTTATAACAAGAAGGAGTGTCTGAAGAACAAACAAACCAGCCAACAAAAACACCAAGCTGTTTTTTGACGCCACTCGGGCAATCCGGCTTCTCACACATATTCGGCTGGCCGTTGATGGTTTTAGGGCCGTCGTAGCCGGAGGGGCAGGAATAGTGTAGAGAAACAGAGAAGGAATAAGAAAGCGTACCTAGATCAGTGCCATATTTCCATACTTGAGAACCAGACCACCAAGGAGGGCCGGATGTTTCATTCCAATCAGACACGAGAACATTATGAGGGGCATGAGGAAAACTTTTGGCATTATTCTAATTCGCATTAAAAACCGAACTAATTATCCACTCCCATCCGGTAATGGAGTGAACGGTTTTGGGTTGCATCTCTAGCTGGAGCAATCCTTCG
>WQUH01000250.1 GCA_009782165.1 Pseudomonadota bacterium
AGGGGGTGGTCAGGACGAGATCGCCCGGCCCGATCGCAAGCGACATCAGGGCCGCCAGCAGGGCATCGGTCCCGGAACTGAGCCCGATGCCATGGCCCGCGCCGCAATACCGGGCGATGTTCTGTTCCAGATTGGCGACCTCGGGTCCGAGAATATACCCGGTGGAATCGATCACCCGGGTGACGGCTGCGAGGATTTGGGGACGCAGGGCAGCCAGTTGCGGTTTCAAATCAAGTAAGGGTACATTCATGGGTCAACGACAGGGTGGTGAGGGAAAGAGGGAAGGAGAAAAGCGAAGCGGTCAAGACTATCGACCGTCTGGTCCGGCTGCGAGGATCACTCCGTCGCCACTGAGAAAATCCTGAATATCGGGGATTTCCTTCTCGAACTGTTTCCGCAGTTTTTTCAATAAGTTCGCTTCAATTTGCCGCACGCGCTCCCGGGAGATGTTGAATTCGTCGGCAATGGTTTGCAGGGTCTTGGGTTCGTCGCTGAGCAAACGGGTGGCGAGGATGATCTGTTCCTTCTCGTTCAGCCGGGTGCCGAGGTCGGCGAGAATGACCGCCAGACGCTCGCGCATTTCCTGGCTGGCGACCATTTCCTCGATGCCCGGTCCGTCGTAGGGCAGAAAGTTTTTTTGTTCATCCTCGGAATCGCTGCGCACCGGGGCTTCCAGGGAAACGTCCCAGTTGTCCATGCGCTGCCCCATCTCGATCACTTCGCTTTCCTTGACATTCAGCCGTTCGGCCAGCAGTTTGACCTCCGGCTTGAACCCCTGCGACTCGAGCAGTTTTTTTTCCTTGTTCAGGCTGAAGAACAGCTTGCGCTGGGCCTGGGTGGTGCCGATCTTCACCAGTCGCCAGTTATCCATAATAAATTTGAGGATATAGGCCCGAATCCAGTAGGCGGCATAGTAGGAAAATTTGACCCCCCGGTAGGGGTCGAACTTCTTGGTCGCCTGCACCAGACCGACGTTGCCCTCCTGGATGAGATCCATAAAGTTCTGCATCCAGTATTTCTGAAAATCCATGGCCACCTTGACCACCAGACGGAGATTCGAGGAAATCAGACGATAGGCGGCATCGGGATCGCCGGTTTCCTGAAACCGCATGGCCAGTTCTTCGGTTTCCTCCCGGCTGAGCAGCTCGTACTGACTGATTTCCTGGAGATAGCGGTGCAGGGCCGGATTGCTCACCGCCGGCAGATTTTCGTCCTGGCTGGTCAGCATCAGGGCGTGCTGCGGCCGCTCGTCAAACTCCAGGTTGTCGGTTTCGCTCTGGTCGCTCATGGGTTTCGTTGGCCTGTCGTATAAAACACAACCCTGCAAGGAGTTGCGGCTCACATGCAGGGTTTGTATCAAGATACTCGAAAAGAAAAAAAAACGCACTTGAATATCACAGGACAGCGGGTGCAGAGTTTTTTTTTGTGCCAATCTGTGCTATGGATACCGGCTCCAGTCATCCCTCTCTGCCCATGACCGTGCTTCGGCCCATCACGTGTGTTGCCCTGTATGGATAAGATACGAAATTTCAGCATTATCGCCCACATCGACCATGGCAAGTCCACCCTTGCCGACCGGATGATCCAGCTCTGCGACATTGTCACCGACCGGGAATTCAAGGACCAGATCCTCGACACCATGGACATTGAACGGGAACGCGGCATCACCATCAAGTCGCAGACCATCTGCCTGCCCTTTGTCGCCGAGGATGGGACCACCTATACCCTGAATCTGGTCGATACGCCCGGCCACGTGGATTTCAGCTACGAGGTTTCCCGCGCCCTTGCCTCGTGCGAGGGCGCCCTGCTGCTCATCGACGCGGCCCAGGGCATTGAGGCGCAGACCCTGGCCAACCTCTACCTGGCCATGGAAAACGACCTGGAAGTCATCCCGGTGATCAACAAGATCGACCTGCCGGCCGCTGAACCGGAAAAGGTCGCCGCCCAGATCGAGGAGGATCTGGGGCTCGACGGCGCGGCCATCCAGATGTGCTCCGCCAAGACCGGCCAGGGGGTGCGCCAGTTGCTCAACGCGGTGGTCCGACTGCTGCCGCCGCCCGCGGGCGATCCGGCCAAGCCCCTGGAGGCGCTGATCTTCGATGCCCAATACGACCCCTATCGCGGCACGGTCATCTCGGTGCGCATTGTCAACGGCACGGTCAAAACCGGCGATCAGATCGTGTTCATGTCCAACGGCGCCGAGTACCGGGTCGAAGAGCTGGGCGTGTTCCGCCTGCGCCGCGAGCCGAAGCAGCAGCTTGCCGCCGGCGAGGTCGGCTATGTCGTCGCCGGGGTGAAGACCGTCTCCGACACCCGGCCCGGCGACACCATCACCCTGAAGGAACGCCCCTGCGCTTCGCCCCTGCCCGGATTCAAGGAGGTGCAGCAGGTGGTTTTCTCCTCGCTGTATCCAATCGCCACCGACGAATACGAGGAGTTGGCCACGGCCCTGGAAAAGCTGAAACTCAACGATGCGGCCCTCACCTTCCAGAAAGACTCTTCGGCGGCGCTCGGCTTTGGTTTCCGCTGCGGCTTTCTCGGCCTGCTCCATCTCGAAGTGGTGCAGGAGCGGCTGGAGCGCGAGTTCGACATCAACCTGATTCTGACCGTGCCCACGGTCAAGTACACCTTTTATTTGCAGAACAAGACCGTGGTCGAGGTCGACAACCCCTCCTACTTCCCCGATCCCGCCACCATCGAACGGGTCGAGGAACCCTACATCAAGGCCACCATCCACATCCCCGAGCGGTACATGGGCGCGGTCATGACCCTGTGCATGGAGCGGCGCGGCGAAAACACCAAATATCACTACCCCATGCCCGGCCGGATCGAGTTCGTCTGCGAGCTGCCGCTGGCCGAGGCGATTTACGATTTCTACGACCGGCTCAAATCGGTGACCCAGGGCTATGGCTCGTTCGACTACGAGCTGATCGACTACCGCGAAAGCGACCTGATCAAGCTCGACATCCTGGTGAACGGCGAACAGGTGGACGCCCTCTCCCAGCTCACCCACCGGTCCAAGGCCAGGGAACGGGGGGTGAAGGCATGCGAGCGGCTGAAAGAGGAGATCCCCCGCCAGATGTTCAAGATCGCCATCCAGGCGGCCATCGGCGGCAACATCATTGCCCGGGAAACCATCTCGGCCCTGCGCAAGGACGTGACCGCCAAATGTTACGGCGGCGACATCACCCGCAAGCGAAAATTATTGGAAAAACAGAAGGAAGGCAAGAAACGGATGAAGACCGTGGGCAATGTCGATATTCCCCAGCGGGCCTTCCTCGCGGTGCTCAAGTCGGATCAGTAGCGGCAAACGCTCCGGCGGCGGGAGTGGCGTCTTTTTTCGCCTGGGCAAAGGCGGCGAG
>WQUH01000251.1 GCA_009782165.1 Pseudomonadota bacterium
GAGAACAGGCCGCAGGGCGGAGCGGCCTTCACCATTCGGCTGCCGCTGCGGTGACGCGGTTTGGGCTTGAGAGATGAGGCGAGGGGAACGGAACGGTTATTCCGTTTCCAATTCAATCGTATATTATTTGTAGGTGTTCAAACGTCATATACAGGAAAACGTCATTCCGCGCCACCGCTGCGCTCCGACGCGGAATCCATGCATTGCCAGAGCGACCCCGATTGCGGCGTTGCTTTTTCCGCCCTTCGGACGTGTGCCTTTTTTTTGCTCGCCCAAAAAAAAGGCACCAAAAAAAAGGGCGCCCGCGTGAGCGGCGGCTGCGCCGTACCTTCGCCGCTGGCCGTGCGGCGGGCGGCACACGAACTCGTGCTGCGCACTCGGACAGCGTGTGCCGCTTCTCCGCCGCCTTGGCTGCACGGCTCAGCCGCTCCCGATGGGGAACTGCCGCCCGCCCCGGACGGATACGGGTATGGGAGCCGTAGGGGCACGGCGTGCCGTGCCTGCTTCTTCGTCATTCCCGCGAAATTCCCGCCTACGCGGGAATGACAGGGAATCCAGTCACCTGCGGGAACGATGGCGGAGACATGAACATGGGAACGCAGGCGTCCCGCCTGTCCGTGGGGAGGGGAAGATCAGGGCTGTATTGACAGGGAACAGGCTGCCCGCCTGTTCCCGCGTGGCGTCAGCGGCGCTCGGTGACGGTCAATATCCGGTCAGGGACAACTGAGAATCAGGTTGCCGCCGGCGGACTTGGCCTGTTGCAGACAGTGCTCGGCGCGCAGCAGCAGATCTCCGGCCACGACGCTGTTCTCCGCCTGTTCCGGGACAAAGCCGGTTACCCCGAAGGTGGCGCTGCACTTGAGGACTTGATCGTTGACGGTGTAACTCAGTTGAGCGCACCGTTCCCTGAGCCGTGAGGCGACGATGTCCGCGCCGCTGACCGGGGTTTCAGGCAGCAGGACGAGAAATTCGTCGCCGCCCCAGCGGGCGATGGTGTCGATGTCCTGACGGATCGCCTGGCTGGCTGCCTTGGCAAAACCGGAGAGGACCGCATCGCCGATCGTATGGCCGAAGGTTTCGTTAATCTTTGCCAGCCCGTCGAAATCGCAGAGGATGATCGAAAGGGGATGGCGATAGCGGAGAGAACGGCGCAGTTCCCTGTGCAGGCGAGCGGAAACCAGCGGCCTGGTGCAGCAGCCGGTGAGCGGGTCGGTGAGCGTCAACTGCTCGATCCGCGCCAGCAGCAGGCGCTCCTGCTGGAGCAGGTCGAATTGGCGCGCGGCATCGAGCAGGGTGACGGCCAGGGTGTCCGCGGGCGCGGTTTCCGGCACCACGCGGAAAACAGAGCGCTTGTTGGCCAGCGACACCAGTTCGGCCAACCGGGCGTCCGGGGCCAGGAGCAGGGGAACGGCGCTGGAAACCGATGCGGCCTGCCCGATCAGCTCCAGGCCGCTCATATCGGGCAACTGGGCGGCAACGAGCAGGGCCTTCCAGGTGATCGGCAGGGCCAGAGCGGCGAGCGCATCCTGAGCGTTCTCAACGATGGTTATTTCGAACAAGTTCGAAAATTCAGATTGAAAACTGGCAAAGTTCATGTGCTGGCTGACGATCAGGAAAGACGAGTGCATGGCTCTGCTCCGGGAAGTGGTGTGAAGAGAAGGCGTACCAAAAGTATACCTGGTGGAGAGAAGGTGTAAAACATTCTTTTCAGCATCCGGCACTTCACATCGAGGGGCGGGCGCGGGAAGCGGCCAAGCCGGTCATCGGCCCGGCCGGACATGCAGTGGCGGCGGAGAGTATGCGGGCAGCGGAAACCCTGCTTGACAGCGGCCGGATCAGGCCCCATCGTATCCGCGACTGGTCGGCGCGGAATGCGCGATTGCACCCAATGATTGCGGAACAACACCCATGGACGCTCCCCGTTTCACCCACAACCTCGTCATCGGCTATGCCGCCTGGCTGTTCGGCTTCATCGGCGCCCACCGTTTTTACTACGGCCGGCCGATTTCCGGCACCATCTATTTTTTCACGCTCGGCCTGTGTTTCATCGGCTGGATCGTCGATCTCTTTCTCATCCCAGCCATGGACCGCGAGGCCGAGACCCGCTTCATCCCCGGCCCGATCGACTATAACGTGGCCTGGCTGCTGCTGGTTTTTCTGGGCCTGTTCGGCATCCATCGGTTCTATCTGGGCAAGGTCGGGACGGGTTTTTTGTATCTGTTCACCTGCGGCCTCTGCGGTGTGGGATATATCTACGACATGTGGACCCTCAACGATCAGATCACCCTGATCAACGGCAATACCGTTCCCCGGCTGAACTGACAGGCAGATAGCATATTCGCACTGTTGTTTTTCTGGATTGCTTCGTCGCTTCGCTCCTCGCAATGACGGCGTTTGGGGCGGCAGTTCCCCATCGGGAGCGGCTGAGCCGCCCGCCGCATGGCAAGCGACGAAGGAACGGCGCAGCCGCCGCTCACGCGGGCGCCCGCCTCGACGGTGATCGTTCTTTTGGGCGAGCAAAAGAACGATCACACGCCCGGCAGGGCGGAACAGGCAGTGTTGCCATCGGTATCGCTTGAACAATGGATGGATTCTGCGACTCCGCTTCGCTTCGCGCAGAATGACTTTTCTTGGATATGACGTTTGAATGCCTATACAAACTATGCGATTGAATTGGAAACGGAGCACAACATGGACAACAACAGCGGCTGCAAGCCGGAGATTCAGTATCCCTGCCGGTGGCAGTTTCGGCTGATCGGGGAGGAGCGGAGCGCCATGCTCGCGGCGATCGGCGCGGCGGTGGATATCTCGGCCTGCGCCATCGCCGACGGCAACATCAGTTCCGGCGGCCGCTATCTGAGCGTTCTGGTGGAGACCACGGTTGCCGACGACGCCGAACGGCTGGGCCTGTATCAACGGTTTGCCGCCGATCCGGCGATCAAGGTGGTGTTATGAACGGTTCGGCAACAGAATCCGGCAAACCTCTGGTTGACAACAAGGTCATCCCGGTGATGCGGGAGGCGATTGTCATGGTGCAGATTTTATTATTCAAGCGCCTGCGGCAGAGCATCCACGACCGGTATGTCGACCGGCCCGCCACCGAGCAGAGCCAACTGGCCGGAGCGGTGATCAACAATCTGTTCGGCGCCGTGCCGACGGATGCGGCCGTGGCGGCCTTCGCCGCCGCCAACCGCGAACTGGTGGAGCGGGAACTGCGGCAACTCGCCGCCACCTGCGCACCACTTGCGCCCCTGCTCACCGATGCCCTGCGCATGCAAACCATCTGCGACAACCAGGAGGGCATCCACTCCATCCCCTCCCTGCTGATGGCCAAGGCCCTCGGCATCCTTCAGGA
>WQUH01000252.1 GCA_009782165.1 Pseudomonadota bacterium
GTCTCGGTATCGCTTTGCATTGGCAAGAACATCAGCCCTTGCGCAAACGGGAGGAATGCGAACACAAGGCGGCAAAGGCTCTACGGAGGCGCGCCGGTCGGTCAGTCGTGCGCCGGTCGGGGCGATGGTCCTGGAGGTGTGAAAAGCCACGGCGTCATGACCTGGCGGTCATAACGCCGTGGCGCAGAGGCGGGAATACGGGCGGAGGCTTACCGCTTGAGGTTGATCAGGTCGGTCAGCATCTCGTCGACCGTGGTGATGATCTTGGAGTTGGCCTGGAAGCCGCGCTGGGTGGTGATCATGTTAACGAACTCCTGACCCATGTCGACGTTGGACTGCTCCAGGGCATTGGTGTAGATCTTGCCGAGTTCCGGTCCGGGCAGGCCGACCCTGACGACGCCGACATCGACCGAGGCGATGAAGCGGTTGGCGCCGACCTGTTGCAGGCCGCCGGGGTTCTGGAATTTCGCCAGGACCAGCCGGGCGATGTTGATCTGTTTGCCGTTGGAGTAGGAGGCCACCACGGTGCCATCGTTGCCGATGGTGACGTTGGTCAACTCGCCCGCGCCGTATCCGTTCTGTACCGTGCCGATGACGCTGGAGTTGCTGGCGTACTGGGTGCAGTCCAGGTTCAGGTCGATGGTGGACGGGTTGGCGCCGTTGCCCCAGTCGATTGGCCCGATGGTTGTGGTAAAGGGATCGGGATAGTTGGGCGATTGGCCGTTGCCGGTGAAAAACAAATCCGGCAGATTGGTGACGGTGGTGCTGTTGTCAACGGTGTAGCCCGCCTGCCACTGATTGGCGGTACTGTCGACCATGCGCCAGTAGACGGTGAGCAGGTGGGACACGCCCTGGGAGTCGTAGATCTCGCTCGAGGCGGCATAGGTGTAACTTGCCCTGACCGTGGGGTCGATGGCCGGATAGGCGGCCGTGTCGACGACCTTTGAGTTGGCGTTGAGGTTGGTGATAAAGGTCATATCCGTGGTGGGGTTGGCGGCCACCAGACCGACATTGGTCACCTGGATGTTGGTGGGATCGCCGGGGAGGATCTCGGTGTTGTTGGCGAGATCGAACAGTTTGCCCTGGACGCGCAGACCTTCCGGGTTGACCAGATAGCCGTCCTGGTCGAAACGGAACGAGCCGGCCCGGCTGTAGTAGGCGGTGTTGTCGTTCGGTTCCTTGAGCACGAAAAATCCGCTGCCCTCGATGGCGACATCGGTGCTGGACGAGGTGCTTTCGAAGGTGCCCTGGCTGAAAACGGCATCGACGATGGAAAGCCCCACGCCGCGCCCGACCTGGGACATCCCGCCGGAACCGTAGACGTTGCTCGACAGCACGTCGGAAAAGATGGTGCGCGAGCCCTTGAATCCCAAGGTATTGGTGTTGGCCAGGTTATTGCCGATGACGCTCATGGCCTGGGAGTTGGTGTTGAGACCGCTGACGCCGCTGTACATTGCACTCTGAATACCCATGACAACCTCCTGCGTAGGTGGGTGAATAATGTGCTGATTCAAGGGAGAGCCGTTTGGGCCGGGATGGCCGTCTTATCGCTCTCCTCCATGATCCCCGCGCCGTCCGTTGCCCGAGAGATTGACCAAAATAAAACCGGGTGCTGCTAAACCCATTCCGTTGGGTTCGAAACCTGTGCCGGCAACGGAAGGCTGCCGGCTGTGACTGACATCAACCGGAGGTGTTGCCGGTGGTGTTCTGGTTTTTGACAAAGGCCCCGTAGAGGGAGGAAATCTTGTATTCGCCCGCGGCAGTGATGACCTTCGCCTCAGGGCTGCTCAGATCGATGCCGGTCACCTGCGCCCGGACCAGGGGCGAGACCGTGCCGCTGGTGCCGGCCGCGCTGTTGGCGCTGATGGTGATCGAGTAGGTTCCGGGGGCCATGGCGTTGCCGTTGGCGTCTTTGCCGTCCCAGGTGAGAAAGTGGTTGCCCGCGCTCAGGTCGGTCGCCTTGAGGGTGGCCACGGTCTGACCCAGGGAGTTTTTGATCGTCAGGGTGGCATCGGTCACCGCGCCGTCGACCTTGTATCCGACCTGCACCGGGTCGGTGCCGAGGGCGAAGACGCTGTCTTCCACCACCACTTCCTGGCCGATCAGGCCCAGCGAGGAATACCGCTCGGAACTGTTGGCCGTGGCCGCCAGTTGTTTCATCGAATCGTTGAGGTTGAACAACTGCTCCAGTTGGCTGTACTGGGCCAGTTGGGCCGTAAATTCGGTGGGATCGGACGGGTTGAGCGGATCCTGGTGTTTGAGTTGGGCGATCAGCAGCGTCAGAAACTGCTCCTGGCCGAGGGCGCTGAGTTTCGCGGTCGAGCTCGCCGAGCTTGTGGCGGCTGGGGTGGCGCTGTTGGTGGCGTTGACGGTGGCCATTGTTTCTATTCCTCCTGATTCAGACAAGGACGCTGAGGATATTGGCAGCGGACTCGTCGTCGGTGGCGTCATCGAGTTCCTGGGTAAAATCAGCCTGGTTGACCTCGTGCCGTGAGGAAGAGGCTGATTGCCGCCAGGCGTTGCTTTCCTGAAATTGGCCGTTGCCGGTCTGATTGTGGACGGCGACCGACACGTCCACCTGCTGGAGATGGAGGTTCTGCTGCTCCAGGGCCTCGCGCAGCCGGGGCAGATGCCGGTTGATCATCTCCTGGGCCTGGGGGTTCTGGGCCACAATGTGCGCCTTGATATTGTCCTGGGCCACCTTGATCTCCATCCGCAGCTCGCCCAACTCTTCGGGGTAGAGGCGGATGGTGACCATGCCGCTCTCGAGCTGCCGGTTGGTCGAGAAGTAGGTGAGCATCTGGTCGACCACCGCGCTGTCGGGCACGGTCATGCCGGAGGGCAGGTGCAGGGTCATGGAGGCGATCGGCGCCAGGCTGGCCGGTTGCGGCCCTGGGGCCTGCTGCTGGCCGGCGAAGAGCAGGGGAGAGGTCTCATCCTGGCCGATGATCGCCTGCGGTCTCTGGCCGATGTCGGCAGCGGATTTCATCGCATCGGCGGTGGGCGCCGGTTTTTGCTGTTTGCTCTGCTGGACGCTGTCGGTCTGCGCATTCTGTTTTGCTTCCGATTCCGGCGCGGTGTTGCCGGGATTCTTGGGCAGCCGGGAGCGGATGTAGTTGCCGTTGACGTCGACCGTGCGGTCCTCCGGGGTGGTGGCGGCGGCGCTGGGGGCGCTGTCGTCGCTTTCCTCTCCGGCGGCCTTGGTCTGGAGATTGCCGCTGAACTGCTGGCCGAAGGTGTCCTGCATGAGCGCGGCCGTGCTGTTCTGCATCTGCCCATCCGGCTGCTGACCGGCAACGGCGATGGCCACGGTTCCTTGCGCCTGCG
>WQUH01000253.1 GCA_009782165.1 Pseudomonadota bacterium
CCGATTCCGAGAGATAGCCGACCGGCGTCTCGAAGACCCTGGTCCGGTCGATGGGCGAGCGGCCCAGCGGTTCCTGGCTGCGGATCCCGTCGAGATCGAATCCGCCGGCATCGGCGAAAATAAACTCGACCTTGCCATTGGCGATATGCACCGAAGCGGTGAACGGCTTGCCCTTTTTCGAGCGAAAATCGCCAAACGGCCCCACTGTCTCCCCCTTGATCAGGGCGACAATCTCCTCCTCGGACATCACCCGGCCGCCCAGCACCTTGCGGACAACCAGTTGCCTGTCCTCCGACTCGTAGGCCGAGGCGGTCTCGTACCATCTGCCCCCGTTGACCGGGGAAAACGCGGCCTCTTTCCGCTCGCCGCCGCCGCCCTGCCTCACCTTGTCCACGATGGCGCTGGTCATGGCCCGGATCTCGCGCATGAACTGCGGCCTGGTCATGGCCCCTTTCAGGATCTGGTTGAGCTTGTACTCCCACTCGCCGGTCAGTTCGGGCGAGGCCAGCACATCGATCTGCCGGGCCTCCAGCAGACTCACCAGTTCGAACGCCTTGCCGGTGGGCGCGAGTTCCCGCTGCTCGCGGATGACATATTTCTCGTTGATCAGTTTTTCGATGATCGCCGCCCTGGTGGCCGGAGTTCCCAAACCCCGCTCTTTCATGGCCTCGGCCAACTCCTCGTCGTCGATCAGCTTGCCCGAGTTTTCCATGGCCGACAGCAAGGTGGCCTCGGTAAATCTGGGCTGCGGCTTGGTCTGATGCTCCTGCTGGTCGATCTCTTCGCAGCGCACCGGAGTCCGGGCCGGCAGGGCCTGCAACTCCCTGTCGCCGTCTTCCTCGCTGCTCGCCCCGTAAACCGCCCGCCAGCCCGGCTCCACCAGGATCTTGCCCTCGGTGAGAAAGGTCTCGCCCTCGACCAGCGACAACCGCTGGGTGTTGTGATAGACCGCCGGCGGGAAAAAGACGGCCAGAAACCGCTGGACGATCATCTGGTAGATCTTCTGCTCAGGCTCGGAAAGGGTCTTGGGCAGGTTGGTGGTGGGGATGATGGCGAAGTGGTCCGACACCTTTTTGTTGTTGAAGATCCGCTTGTCGAGCTTCAGGTATTTTTTTGCCAGGGCCTCGGCGGCAAAGCGGCCGAACTGCCCTTCCCGCTGGCGGATCATCACCTGTTCGGCCGTGGCCAGGTAATCTTCGGGCAAACAGCGGCTGTCGGTCCGGGGATAGGTGATCAGCTTATGGCGTTCGTACAGGGCCTGGGCCAGGGCCAGGGTATTCTTGGCGGAAAAACCGAAGCGGCTGTTGGCTTCGCGCTGGAGCAGGGTGAGGTCGTAGAGCGGCGGCGCGCCCTTGGTCACCTTCTTGCTCGTTTCCTCCACCCTTGCCGGCTGGCCGGCACAGCGCAGGGCAATGGCCCTGGCCTGCTCCTCGTCCCAGAGACGGTTGCGGCGGTCCTGGGCCTGATCGTCGTTTTTGTTTTTGGCAAAGTCGGGATCGATCCAGACCCCTTCGTAGACGGCCGCGCCGCAACTGAAACGGGCGTGCAGTTCCCAGTAGGTCTGGGGCACGAACTCGCGCCGGTGGATCTCCCGTTTGACCAGCAGCGACAGGGTCGGGGTCTGCACCCGGCCGCAGGGGGTCTTGCGGAAACCGCCGAACCGGGAATTGTAGCAGGTCAGGGCCCTGGTGGCGTTGATGCCGATCAGCCAGTCGGCCTCGGAACGGCACAGGGCCGTGTCCTCCAGCGGCCGCATCTCGCTGTCGTCCCGGAGATGGCCCAGGCCGTGGCGAATCGCCTCGAGGGTCATGGATTGCAGCCACAACCGCTTGATCCGCTTGCCCGCCACCGAACTGTTCGCCGCCTGCTTGAGGATGTACTTGAAGATCAGTTCGCCCTCGCGGCCGGCATCGCAACCGTTGACAATCACCTCCACATCCTTGCGCCGGATCAGCTTGACCAGGGCATTGAACTGGGCCTTGGTCTCGGGCAGCACCGCCAGGGGAAACGACTCGGGCAGAATGGGCAGGCTGTCGAGCGTCCACTTGTGCAGTTCCGGGTCGATCTCCTCGGGATAGGCAATGGAGACCAGGTGACCGATGGCAAAGGAGATGACGTAGTCGTCGCTTTCGAAATGGGTCTTGGTTCTGGTGAATTTCCCCGGCAGGGCTTTAACGATGTCGGTGGCAACGCTCGGCTTTTCGGCGATGATCAGTGTTTTTCCCATAAAACGGGCGTCATCCTCAAACGTGCAGGGTGGTGAAAAAGGTGCGGAGACTGGCGTGCCACTGTTCCGGCTGCGCCAGATAGCAGGGATGCGGGGCTTCGGGGTAGATTTCCCGGCGGGCGTTGCGCAGGCCGGCCAGGAGGATCTCGCTGTTGGCCAGCGGCGAGACCTGATCGTCGCCGCCCCAGATGATGAGGCTCGGACAGGTGATTGTGGCCAGATGCGCCTGGTTTTCCGCAACGCCCACCGCGCCGACCAGGATCAGCCCGGCCGCCCGTTCAGGATGGGCGATGGCGAATTCAAGGGCGATGCGTCCGCCCATGGAAGGCCCGATGAGGACCGCCTGCCGCAGTCCCCGCTGGTCGAGAAAGCAGGTCAGCGCCTCAACCGGCGCGACACCGCTGGCCGGGCTTTTGCCGAAACCGGGCATGTCCACGGCCAGCACCCGCAGGCCCAGGCCGGCAAGCGTCTCCAGGGTACCCAGCTCCCGCCAGGTGGCCGCCTGAAACTTCATCCCATGGAGCAGGACCACCGCCATGCCATCCGGCTTGCCGCATTCGAGGCAGTGGAGCGCCGCCCCGCCGCAATCGACCGTTTGTTCCGTTATCTCAACCATTGTCATCTCCGAAAGCAGGTATCCTTGCCCCGCCGTCCGGCCGGGGCTTGTGCGCCGCCACAGAAGTAAGCGACCGGCGCGGCTTTGTCAACCGGGAGAAAGCATAACCCGGCGGCAACGGAGCACGCCCGGCGGCCTGCCTCTCCCCCGCGGCAAGGCGCGGGAACGGCCAGGGCACAGGGTTTGCGCGCAACCCAAACAGAATGCGGGCGCAGGATGCGGGTCACATCGAGGTTGCGGGGGCTGGGCGCGGTGCGGTTCCGGTGGCCGGCGGCACATAGGCGCCGCCGCTGGCCGCCGGACGCGGCGCGGGGCCGGCCCCATCGATCGCCCGCAGGTTCTCCTCGATGCGCAGCAGGTTGTTCCGCACCTTGTCGGTCAGTCCCGACTGAGGGTATTTGACCAGGATGCTTTGCAGCAGATCGCGGGCGGTCAGCAGCAGTTTGCGTTTTTCCTCGGGATCGCGGTTGGAAC
>WQUH01000254.1 GCA_009782165.1 Pseudomonadota bacterium
TGGTCGACCGCCTGCTGCACAGCGGCATGGCCAGGATATGCGAGGAGATGAGCGTCCTGCTCTCCGGCGTGCTGGAGATCACGCCCGAAGAGAACGCCACGGTCGCCAAGGCGGCCTTTCTCGACCAGGTCGGCGGCAGGCAGGTCATGACCCGGATGCAGATCAGGGGGGAACGCCAGGGCGAAGCCTATGTGTTTGTCGAGCACGCCACGGCGATTTACCTGGGCGGCGCCCTGATCATGCTGCCGGAGACCGAACTGGAGGAAACGGTTGCCAACGGAGAGTTGCAGGGCGATGTCCGCGAGGCTTACGAGGAGGTGAGCGATATCGTGGTCAGCGTCTACTCGGCCCTTTTCGAAGAACAGGAACCCGGCGGCTTCGGGTTGGCGCAGAAATCGGTCCAACTGGTCGACCCTGCCAGGATCGACCCGGATGCGAACGGGGTGTTCCCCGATCAGGCGTACTGTCTGGCTGCCGGCCGGATCCGGTACAACGGCCGTGATCTGGGGCGGTTGCAGTTGCTGATCCCCGAAGACGCGCTGGTTGTGGAGGATGCGCCTCTGCCCGCAGCAGATGGCGGGATCGCGGCGCCGAATCCGAATGCCGCCTCGGCCGGCAAACCGGCAGCCGCCGGCCCGGCATGGCCGCAACCGGCAGAGCGTCCCGATGTTGTGATCTGCACCGACGACGATGCCGAAGCCGGGCGGATCGCCGACATCCTCGCGGCCATGGGCTACCTCTGCCGCGTCCTCCATTTCAAGGACCAGGTGCACGGCGTCATCCATCCGGGGGTTCGGATCGTCTTTCTGGTGATGCGGGAGGCCAGCGAGTTGGGCTTCGGGATGGCGATCAAGATCAGCAGCGCGGGTCTGTCGGCGCCGCTGGTGGCCGCCGCGCCGAACTGGACCCGGACCCTGGTGCTCAAGGCGGTGAAATACGGGGCCCGCGACATCCTGGTTACCCCGGCTTCCCTTGAGGATGTGCGGGAAAAGGTCGAGGTCAACCTGGCGACAAGCGCCGCCTGATCAGCCCTGTTCCCCTTCCTCGTCTTCCAGCCAACTGGCGAACAGTTCCTTCTTTTTGATTTTTTCCAGCAGGGTGGTCCGCTTCAGGTTCAGGAGGCGGGCCGCCTCCTTCTTGTTGCCTTGGGTCAGCTTGAGGGCCTGGACAATCAACTGGGTTTCGAAGTCGTTGACCAGGGCATTGAAATCGATGCCCCGTTCCGGCCAGGCTTCGGTGGGGGCAGGGGGTGGGGTGGACGCAAACAGGAGCAACTGCTCGGGCCGGCTGACATCACCCAAATACTGCGGCTGGGCGTTCTCCTCGCTCGCGGGCGCGGTCTCGGGAGGGGCAACGCGGTATTTTTCCGGCAGATCGTGATAGCCGACCGTGGTTCCCCCGTGCAGGATGGTCATGTGGTGCACCAGGTTTTCCAGTTCCCGGACATTGCCCCGCCACGGCAAGGCGGTCAGGGCCCGCACCGCGGCCGGGTCGAACCCCAGCAGGCCGTTTTTCTTTGTTTTGCCGATGAGCTGGACAAAGTAGTCGATCAGGAGGGGGATATCCTCCACCCGCTCCCGCAGGGGCGGAATGGACAGGGGAATCACGTTGAGCCGGTAATACAGATCCTCGCGGAATCGGCCTTCGGCCACCATCTGTTCCAGGTTGCAGTGGGTGGCGGCAATGACCCGGACATCCACCGGGATCGGCTTCAGGCCGCCCACCGGCTCGAATTCCCGTTCCTGAAGTACGCGCAACAGCTTCGCCTGCAATACCGGCTTCATATCGCCGATCTCGTCAAGGAAGAGCGAGCCGCCGTTGGCGTATTCGATCCGGCCGATCTTCTGGCTGGTGGCCCCGGTGAAGGCCCCCTTGGTATGGCCGAACAGTTCGCTTTCCAGCAGGTCGTCCGGGATGGCGGCGCAGTTCACCGGCACGAAATGGCGTTCTCTCCTGGGGCTGTGGGCGTGAATCGCCTTGGCCACCAGTTCCTTGCCGGTTCCCGATTCGCCCTGCACCAGCACCGTGCCCGCGTCGTCTTCGGCAAGTTTGCCGATCAGCTTGAACAGCCGCTGCATGGCGAGGCTGCGGCCGATGATGCCGTACAGTCCGTCAGCCGCCATGGCGCTCTTCGGGGAGCTGGTCCGCAAGCTGACTGGTGGTCAGGCGCATGTTTTGGCTCAGCAGGCGCATGACCATTTTCAGCAGGGTGACGCTCAGGGTTGGGTATGCCTGGATGAGCGCCTCGAACCGTTTCTTGGTCAAGATTATGACAATCGAGGGCTGGCGGGCTACCACAGTGGCGGACCTCGGCGACTGGTCGATGATCGACATCTCGCCGATGGTGTTGCCCTTGCCGAGACGGGCAATGACCCGATCCTCGCCGCTGGTGGTTTTTTTCAGGACATCGAGCAAGCCGCGGACAATGAAGCACATGTAATCGCCCTGATCGTCTTCGACAAACAGATGCTCGCCCCGCCTGATCTCGGCAAAGCGCAGGTGACGCGCCAGGATGTCCAACTCATCGGTTTTGAAGGCATCGAACAGGGGCAGCGTGAGCATGACATCCCTGGTTTTTTCCTCGAGTTCCGTAAGGTTCCGTTCGGGGGCAAGGTCATTCATGTCGGTTGGCGCACGGGCGGCTGGCGGTGGAAGTACAGTTTTTTGTGCTGCTTGGTTCAATTTTTTTAATACTACATGAGCGCATACAAGAACACAAGAAACTTTTATGAAAAAGTGTCATTATCTTGACAACAAAGACAAGTTATGGTTGGGACGGATGTCAAGAACAGGAGGGGCTGGATGAAACGAAGGTGGGTGTTCCTGCTCTGCTGCGGCCTGCTGGTCTGCGGTGCGCGGGTTTCGGCGGCAGCGGTGTGGGAAGGGGTGGTCACGCGGGTGATCGACGGCGATTCGCTGCGGATCAGACAGGGCAACCAGGTGGCGAGTGTCCGGCTGTATGGCATCGACAGTCCCGAGCATGGCCAGCCCTTCTGGCGCAAGGCCAGGGATGCCGCCAGCGACCTGGTCCTCGGCAAAACGGTCAGGGTTGAACCGATTACCATAGACCAGTATGGCCGGACCGTGGCCCTGGTCGATTTTCGGGGGCAGTTGCTCAATGCGGAGATGGTCGGGCGCGGTCTTGCCTGGGTCTACCGCCACTATTGCACCTCACAGCCCCTGTGCGGCAGGCTCGATGCCCTGGAGGAGCTTGCCAGGTCCGGGCGGCGGGGGTTGTGGCAGGACCAGCGGCCGACACCGCCCTGGGTGTGGCGGCACGGCAAGTAATGTCCCTTGGGTAAACCCCGGCT
>WQUH01000255.1 GCA_009782165.1 Pseudomonadota bacterium
GCGGCCAGCGCCCGCTCGGCCATCCATTGGCCGAGCCGTTCGCGGTTGACTGTGGCCACCACCGGCGCCCGCTCCGCCACCACCACCCGTTGCCACGGGGTGCGGATATCCTGTTCGGGAAAGGCCCGTTCGATCAGATGCTCCGGTACATGGCAAAGCAGCCCGTGCCGGGTCAGGCCGCCGGCGCACACCTTGGCCCCGATCACCGGCTTGCGTTCGGCCAGAACCACCTGCGCGCCCTGTTCCGCCAGCAGGGTTGCGCAGGCCAGACCGCCTGGGCCGCCGCCGACCACCAGCACATCGGCCCGCTCAGCCACGGCCGCCCGCCTCCGCTGTCCGTGGCCGCGCCGCCGGTTGGCGACCGAGGGCTTGCCACGAAGAGCCCCGCCGCCAGGCGGATATGCGCCTTCTCCTTGCTTTCATCGCATCTTTGCGGTAGCCTTGCACACCCATGGGGGGCGCTGTTGCGAATCCTGTTGCGGGTAGTCGCGGAACCGCCGCACCGGCAGCGGGCGGCGGGCATATCCGCGTACTATACCATATCCGCCCGCATCCGAACATCGGTAAACACGATCCGCCCCTGTCCGGAAAGCGCCTGACCCGTGCCCGCGGACATTTTTTTTATTGCGCATCGCGTTGCCATTTTTTTGTTTTCCCCCAAGAGGTCGCCTCGTGCCAACTCATAAACAGGAAATATTTCTCGCCGACTACACCCCGCCCCCCTATCTGGTCGATCGCATCGACCTGCGGGTGGAACTCGACCCGCACGCCACCCGCGTCCAGGCGACCCTCTCCTGCCGGGCCAATGCCGGCACCCCGCCCAAACAGCCGCTGGCGCTCAACGGCAAACGGCTGCAACTGGTGCGGGTGGAGGTGGACGGTCTGGCGCTGACCCGCGACCACTACAGTTTCAGCGAGGGCCTGCTGACCATCCCCCAGCCGCCGGACCGCCCGTTTTCGGTGACGATCGAAACCCTGATCGATCCGGCCAGCAACACCGCCCTGGAGGGCCTGTATCTCTCCTCCGGCAACTACTGCACCCAGTGCGAGGCCGAGGGGTTCCGCACCATCACCTGTTTTCCCGACCGGCCCGACGTGATGAGCGTGTTCACCACCACGGTGATCGGCGACCGCGCCGCCTGCCCGGTGCTGCTCGCCAACGGCAACCTGACCGATGCCGGCGACCTGGGCGACGGCCGCCACTACGCCACCTGGCACGATCCCTTTCCCAAGCCCTGCTACCTGTTTGCCCTGGTCGCCGGCAACCTGGTGCGCCTCGACGATACCTTCACCACCCGCTCTGGCCGCACCGTCGATCTGCGCATCTATGTCGAGGAACGCAACCGGAACAAATGCGGCCATGCCATGCGCGCCCTGCAGAAAGCCATGCGATGGGACGAGGAACGGTTCGGCCGGGAATACGACCTCGACGCCTACATGATCGTGGCGGTGGACGACTTCAACATGGGCGCCATGGAAAACAAGGGCCTGAACGTGTTCAACTCCAAATACGTGCTGGCCCTGCCCGAAACCGCCACCGACGCCGACTACGAGGGGATCGAGGCGGTGGTTGCCCACGAATACTTTCACAACTGGACCGGCAACCGCATCACCTGCCGCGACTGGTTCCAGTTGAGCCTCAAGGAGGGCCTGACCGTATTCCGCGATCAGGAATTCACCGCCGACACCATCTCCCGGCCGGTCAAACGCATCCATGACGCCAACGTCATCCGCTCCTTCCAGTTTCGCGAGGACGCGGGCCCCATGGCCCATCCGGTGCGGCCGCCGTCCTTTGTCGAGATCAACAACTTCTACACGCTCACGGTCTACAACAAGGGCGCAGAGGTGATCCGCATGCTCCACACCCTGCTGGGGCCGCAGACCTTTCGCCGGGGCATGGACATCTACTTCGAACGCCACGACGGCCAGGCCGTGACCTGCGACGACCTGGTGGCCGCCATGGAGACGGCCTGGGGCAGGAGCCTCGAACAGTTCAAACTCTGGTACAGCCAGGCCGGCACCCCGGAGCTGACCGTGCGGGCCATCTACGACCAGGCCGGCCGGCAACTGACCCTGGAGGTGGAACAGACCTGCCCGGCCACCAGGGAAACCGCGGCAAAAGCGCCCTTCTTCATGCCCCTGGCCGTGGGCCTGCTCGACCAGGCGGGCCATTCGCTGCCCATTGGCGCCGTCGGCGGTAGCGGCGCTGCTGGCGGCGTCGCCGACACAACCGATCCGCTCACCCCGGTGCTGATCCTCTCGGAAGACAAACAGCGGTATCTGTTCACCGATATCGCCAGCCGGCCGACCGTCTCCTTTCTCCGCAATTTTTCCGCGCCGGTCAAGGTGGTGTTCGGACAGACCGACGAGGAACTGAGCCACCTGATGGCGCATGACGCCGATCCGTTCAACCGCTGGGACGCGGGCCAAAAGTTGAGCCTCCGCCATCTGCTCGCCCAGATCGACCAGTACCGGAGCGGCCGGACCATCGAACTCGACCAGGGGCTGGTCCATGGCCTGCGCAACCTGTTGACCGACCGCGATTCCGATCCGGCCTTTCTCGCCATGGCCCTGACACTGCCCACGGAAAACTGGATCGGCCAGCACATGCCCACGGTCGATCCGGTGGCGGTGTTCGCGGTCCGCCAGCAATTCCGGGCCCTGATCGGCCAAACCCTGCACTGGGAACTGCTGACGCGCTACACAATCCTGCTCGCCAAGGTCTCACCCTACCGGTACACCGCCGCGGACGCCGGCAAACGGGCCTTGCGCAACAACTGCCTCGCCTACCTGCTGGCCCCGGACCTGAACGGCAGCCTCGATCCCGACCTGCTCGATCTCGGCGTCCAGCAATACCGTAACTGCGACAACATGACCGACTGCATCGCCGCCCTGACCTGCGTGGTCAACGCCGATCTCGCCATCGGCGCCGACTTGCTCGCCGAATTCCATGCCAAATGGCACAACGATCCGCTGGTGCTCGACAAATGGCTGGCGCTCCAGGCCGGATGCACCCTGCCCGGCGCCCTGGAACGGGTGCGGGCCCTGACCGCCCATCCCGGCTTCACCTACAAGAACCCCAACAAGGTCCGGGCCCTGATCTCCACCTTCTGCGCCACCAACCACAGCCAGTTCCATGCCGCCGACGGGGCCGGTTATGTCTTCCTGGCCGATCAGGTGATGCTGCTCGATGCGCTCAACCCGCAGATCGCCGCCCGCATGCTCGCGCCGCTCACCCAGTGGCGGCGCTACGACGCCAACCGCCAGGACTTGATCCGCA
>WQUH01000256.1 GCA_009782165.1 Pseudomonadota bacterium
ATGACTGCCAGATGACATCAGGGAATGCATCGACCTGGCCCATGGACGATCAAGGCCGCCAATCGTTTGTCTGCCGTTGCGTCAGCGATATCCTCAATGGCCTCAGTGACGGCTTGACCCATTTCTCCGGGCCGAGCCGGGCGGCGGTCGTCTTTGCCCTCCGGCCCGACAGCCCGATGGTCTTGTGCGATCCTCAGAATCTGCTCAAAGGGCACGAGCCGATCTTCAAAAACCTGTACCTCGATTCGCAGCAGTGGCGGGGCAACGACAAAGTCCGACCCGACCGCAGGTATTCCACCGAGATCGTCCCGGTCAGGGATCCCGGATTGGCCGGCCTGTTGTCCAATGGCGGCTACTCGGGCCCGATATTTTTCCAACAGTGGTTCACCGAACACCACCCGGACCTCTGCTCCACCGGACCGACCGAGTGCTGGCTGGAGCATGCGGTCTGGCGTCTTTCCTGCGACCTTGCCGGCGATGCCGAGTTGTACACCGGCATTTCCGGGTATTTTCTCAGGGAGTACGCCGCGCACGCGGTCCGGGACCATATCGTGGATCTGATCAATGCGCACCTTGGCTGGGACACGCCCATGCGGGTCTATCCCATCCTGGATGCGGTGCTGATGATTTCCAAAACCCAGGAGGAAGGGGCGTGGCCGGAGGGACGTCTGCTGTTCGTCGATCCCTGCATGGTCGATCAACTGCATTTCCTGGTCAGGTTTCAGAAAGCCCTGCAGCCGCAGTTGATCAACTGCAAGCATGTGCGCAAGCTGCTGCTGACCGTCGAGCATTCGGAACGCTCCCTGGTCAGCGATGGCCAGGCCGTCCTCGGCATCTGCGACGGCGCCCTGCCGTCTTTCTTCATCTGCGCCGATTTCAGGGGCCGGCACGGGTTTTTGAGGGTGAATGGCAACGCGGTGTGCAGTTTTGCCGACGGCAAGTTCAACTCGACCACCTATCAGGCCAAGCCCGTTCAGCTCGAGGAGCTGCTGCTGGAATCGAACCTCAGCCGGGTTGACTGTTATCTCCTGTTCAAGACCGTGGTCAGCCTGGTGCAGCATGCCCAGCAACGCAAACACGGCTGCGCGATTGTCATCGATCTCAACGAACAGCCGGTTCGGATCTCGGGGCAGAGCCTCGCGCCACCCCTGGATCTGCGGAAGCCGGACACCCTCAATCTGACCAAGTCGCTGGCCAAGGTGGATGGAGCGGTCCACATCGGCGCGGACATGCATGTCCACGGTTTTGCCTGCCTGCTTGACGGACGGGCCTTCGAGGGCGAGGATCTCGCCCGGGGCGCCCGCTACAACTCGGCCCTGCGGTTCACCGCCGAGCACCCGCAGATCATCGTGGTGGTCGTTTCCTCGGACCGGCCGGTTTCCGTCATCCACCAGGGGATGGATGTGCGGGGGGGCTGCGCATGGCCGCAGCAGCACAGTTGCATGTACCGTTTCGACCGCCTGGACCACTGGGTCGGGCTGTAACCGGCTGCTAACGGGCGTAATCCCGAACTTCCGGCTTGCCCTGGGAGTCGAAAGCGGTATCGGCGAGCTGCTGCAACTTGGCCCGGCACGTTTGCACGGCCGGCAGGGATGGGATGGTCGGCAGGTGCGCCTCAACGGCCTCCGGGGCGGCAAACCGCATCTTTTCCGCCAGAGAGCTGTCCCGCTGCGGCATCACCGAACCCGAGATCGATCCCCCCTCCTCCATGCCGCCGCCGTCCAGACGGCGGAGCAAGCCCATCATGGTGCCCAGGTCGTTGGTGCGATGGAACTGTTCGATCTCCTCGGTGATGGCCTTGCCTTCCTCGATCAGCCGTTTGAGGCTTGAGCCGTAGGCCGCCACTCCGTCCCGCAGCCGGTTGTAAATGTCGAAAAAGAGGTGGCGGAAGCGGGATCGGCGGGTCAGGCCATAGATGATCTGGTTCTTGAACAGCCGCCTGCGGATGGTTGGCGAGCCGAGGAGGTAGGGGTCGAGAAAGACCTGGTCCCGCATCCCGGTCAGGCGGAAAAAGTCCTGGATCAGCGATTCCCTGCCCAGGAGGATATAGAGCCGGATCAGATCGAATCCCACCGCGTCTTCCAGTTGGCGGTAGGCTTCCTGCAGGTGCAGATTGTACTCCCGGCTGTCCTCCTCGATCCGCCGGCGGAATCCGAAATAGCGGTCCGCCATCTCTCTCTTGATTTCCAGGGCAAGCATGTCGTCCATGTCGTGCATACCGAATTCGTCGTGCGCCTCAGTGCCGGAAAAATGGAGGGTTGGAGACGAGGCGAGGCCAAAGGCGCCCCTCTCGTCCCGACCGTTTTACCATAAATGACAACAGCAAAAAAAGCTTGTACGATCGGCGCTGCCGGCCGGTTCAGGCATCCCCTCCCGCATCCCCGCACCGCGCCCCGTTGTCGCGGATGGTCCGGGACGGGACGGAAACGAAGGCAAGGTTTGGAGCAGCAGACATGTCCGTTTTAACGAATCGCGACCAGCTCAAGAATACGGTCAGGGACGCCGCCGATATCGCCCAGGTGATCGGCGAGGTGGTGGAATTGAAACGGGCCGGCAACCGCCTGACCGGACTGTGCCCCTTTCATACCGAAAAGACCCCGTCGTTCACGGTGAATCCCCAGCGCCAGTTTTTCCACTGCTTCGGCTGCGGCGAGCACGGCGATGTCTTTGCCTTTGTAATGAAGTATCACCGGATGGACTTCCCCGAGGCCCTCAAAACCCTGGCGCAGAAGTACGGCATCGAGATGGCGGAGCGCCAACTGACCGAGGCCGAAAAACTCCAACTGCGCCGGCGCGAGGCGCTGTACGAGGCCAACGAGGCGGCGGCGGTCATCTATCAGCAGTGCCTGCGCCACCCGAAGCTGGGCAAGGTGGCGCGAACCACCCTTGCGCAACGGGGCGTGCCGGACGAGATCGCCGAGCAATACCGCCTGGGCTGCGCGCCGGACCCGGAACAGGGCGGCTGGAGTTGGCTTGCCGACCAGATGCTGGCCAAGGGACTGGCCCGGGACGCCCTGATCCAGGCGGGCCTGGTGGTCGGCAGGGAGCGCGGCGGCCACTATGACCGTTTCCGTTCGCGGATCATGTTTCCCCTCGCCGACATGACCGGCCGGATCGTGGCCTTTGGCGGCCGCATCCTGGGCGATGGCAAGCCCAAGTATCTGAACTCGCCTGAGAGCCCGATCTTCGAAAAAAGCCGGCTTTTGTTCGGACTCCACCAGCATCGGGAGGCCATCCGCAAGAGCCGCCGCGCCCTGGTGGTCGAGGGCAACTTCGA
>WQUH01000257.1 GCA_009782165.1 Pseudomonadota bacterium
GCGTCCGCCGCGGACCGCCCGCTCAGTAGGTCAGTCCCATCCGGTCCCGCGCCAGGTCCAGGGTCGCCGTGGCCTTGGCCCTGGCCTTGTCCGCGCCCTTGGCCAGTATTTGGCGCAGATAGTCGGGGTTGGCCAGCAGTTCCTGCTTTTTCGCCCGCGCCCCGGCAAAGGTGGCGTTGATCAGTTCGAACAAATCCTGTTTGAGATGGCCGTAGGCCGCCCCGCCTTGCACGTACAGTTCATGGATCGCGCTCAGTTGCTCCGGCGGCGCGAACAGTTTGAGCAGGGCGTAGAGGGTGCAGGTCTCCGGATTCTTGGGCGCCTCGACCGGGGTCGCATCGGTCTGGATGGCCATGATCCGCTTGCGCAGCATCTTCTCGTCCAGAAAGATGGGAATGGTGTTGTCGTAGGATTTCGACATCTTCTGCCCGTCGAGGCCGGGCACGATGGCCGTGACTTCGCTGATCTCCGGCTCCGGGAGCACAAAGGTTTCGCCGTAGGTGTTGTTGAACCGGATGGCGATATCCCTGGCCACCTCGACGTGCTGCTTCTGGTCCTTGCCCACCGGCACCACCTGCGACTGGTAGAGCAGGATGTCGGCGGCCATCAGCACCGGGTAGGCAAACAGGCCGTGACTGGCCGCGATGTTTTTCGCCACCTTGTCCTTGTAGGCATGACACCGTTCGAGCAGGCCCATGGGGGTGAGGATGGAGAGCAGCCAGGTCAGTTCGCAGACTTCAGGCACATCCGACTGCACCCAGAAGGTGCAGCGGTCCGGGTCGAGACCCAGGGCGAGAAAATCGGCGGCCGCCTCGAGGGTGCCCTGGCGGAGCCGGTCGCGGTCCTGGACCGAGGTCAGGGCGTGGAGATCGACGATGAACACGTAGAGATCCGCCGATTCCATGTGGTGGATCATGGGCTGCATCATGCCGAAGTAGTTGCCGATATGCAGTTTGCCGGATGGTTGGATGCCTGAGAGTACGCGTTGCATGGGGTGTCCGTGAGCAAAGGTGATGTGGTGAAAATGCGACCTGCGCCTTATAGCGCACATGCAAAAAAAAGGGGAGCACGGAATGCACCGTGCTCCCTGATCTGTTGCCGCTGCTGCGCGGGCTTTTTATTTCACTTCCTCGAAATCGGCGTCAACGACATCGTCGTCATCCTTGCGCTTCTTGCCGCCCGCGGCGCCGCCCGCAGCCCCGCCGGCCGCACCGGCATCGCCGGAGGAGCCGCCCTGGCCCTTGGCCTGGGCGTACATCAGCTCGGCCAACTTGTGCGAAGCCTGGGTCAGGGCCTCTGTGGCGCTCTTGATGGCCTGGATATCGTCCGTCTCCATGGTTTTCTTGAGTTTTTCAATCTCTTTCTCCACGTTGCCCTTGGTTTCGGCATCCACCTTGTCGCCCAGCTCGCCCAGACTCTTGCTGGTCATGTGGATCATGGAGTCGGCGTTGTTTTTGGCCTCGACCAGCTCCTTGCGCTTTTTATCCTCCTCGGCATGGATCTCGGCATCCTTCTTCATCCGCTCGATCTCGGCTTCGGACAAACCGGAGGAGGCGGTGATCCGGATCGACTGTTCCTTGCCGGTGCCCAGATCCTTGGCGGAAACGTGCAGGATGCCGTTGGCGTCGAGGTCGAAGGTGACCTCGATCTGCGGCACGCCTCGCGGCGCCGGAGGAATATCGGCCAGTTCGAAGCGGCCGATGGTTTTGTTGTTCGCCGCCATCTCGCGCTCGCCCTGGAGCACGTGGATGGAGACCGCCGGCTGGTTGTCGGCCGCGGTGGAAAAGACCTGGCTCTTCTTGGTGGGCACGGTGGTGTTCTTCTCGATGAGCTTGGTCATGACCCCGCCCAGGGTTTCGATGCCCAGAGAAAGCGGAGTGACATCGAGCAGGAGCACGTCCTTGACCTCGCCCTTGAGCACGCCGCCCTGGATCGCCGCGCCGATGGCCACCACCTCGTCGGGGTTGACGCCCCGGTGCGGATCCTTGCCGAAGATGGATTTGACCTTTTCCTGCACCTTGGGCATCCGGGTCATGCCGCCCACCAGGATGACCTCGTCGATCTCGGAGGCATTCAGGCCCGCATCCTTGAGCGCCGTGCGGCAGGGGCCTTCGCAGCGGTTGATCAGATCTTCCACCAGGGCTTCGAGCTTGGCCCGGCTCAACTTCATGTTGAGATGTTTCGGCCCGGAGGCGTCGGCGGTGATGAACGGCAGGTTGATGTCGGTCTCCATGGCGGAAGACAGTTCTTTTTTGGCCTTCTCCGCCTCCTCCTTCAACCGCTGCAGGGCCATCTTGTCGTTGCGCAGGTCGAATCCCTGGTCGCGTCTGAATTCGTCCGCCAGCCAGTTGACGATGCACATGTCGAAATCCTCGCCGCCGAGGAAGGTGTCGCCGTTGGTCGACTTGACCTCGAACACCCCGTCGCCGATCTCGAGGATGGAAATATCGAAGGTGCCGCCGCCGAGGTCGAACACCGCGATCTTCTCCTCGCCCTTTTTGTCCAGACCGTAGGCCAGAGAGGCGGCGGTCGGCTCATTGATGATCCGCTGCACGTTGAGGCCGGCGATCTTGCCTGCGTCCTTGGTGGCCTGGCGCTGGGCATCGTTGAAGTAGGCGGGCACGGTGACCACCGCATCGGTGACCGGCTCGCCCAGATATTCCTCGGCGGTCTGTTTCATCTTCCCCAGGATCATGGCTGAAATCTCGGCAGCGGTATAGATCTTGCCGCCCACCTCGACCACGGCATCGCCACCAGGCCCCTCGACAATGGCGAACGGGCTGACCCCGATCGACTTCTTGACCTCCTGGTCGCTGAATTTCCGGCCAATCAGCCGCTTGATGGCGAACAGGGTCCGGGTGGGATTGGTGACGGCCTGCCGCTTGGCGATCTGGCCGACCAGCCGTTCGCCGCTGTCGGAAAAGGCCACGATCGACGGCGTGGTCCGGTTGCCTTCGCTATTTTCAATGACCTTGGGGTCGCCGCCCTCCATGATGGCTACGCACGAGTTGGTGGTTCCCAAATCAATTCCTATGATTCTCCCCATAATTCCACTCTCCTGTCTCTGCTGTATGCTGTATTTATTGTGTATGTATTTCGGATCTGCGCCTGTCTGATCAATCCGCAATCAACAATCGGCCGGCTGCTTTCGCTCGGCGCAGCCAGACCGGATCACCCTCACTTTGCCGGGCCGCTGGACACGATCACCCGGGCATGCCGCAAGACCCTGTCCTGAAAACGATAGCCGCGGGCAAACTCCCGCA
>WQUH01000258.1 GCA_009782165.1 Pseudomonadota bacterium
AACGAAAGGGCATCGACCGGCGCCTGGGCCGTGAAGGTCAGCCGTTCCACGGGCAGGGGCCATTGCACGGGCAGGGAGAGCAGGATATCGGCGGGACGGCTGCCGCTTGCCGCGACATCCCGGCCGGGGTGCAGCAGCGGCAGCAGCGCCGCGTAATCGCAGACCATCCGGCCCCGCATGTCCAGGATGGGAGGCGCGGTTGCGCTCAAGGTGCCGGCGCCTTCGATGCTGCACAGGGTCGAGCGCAGGAGCAGGGAGGGTAGTTTCACGGGGCCGCCGGGCCGGGGTTCCATGTCGAGCACGAGGCGCGCCACCGGATGCGGGTCGGCAAAGACCTGTTTCTTGCCGCGCAGCACAGCGAAGGAGGCAAGATCCAGGTTCAGCTCGGCCGACCGGTTGCGGCCCGCCGCCGCATGGACGGCCAGAGAGCCGCGCGCTGTGCCGGCCACGCTCGCATCCGGCGGGAGCCAGCCGCTGTTTCTGGCAAGGTCGCCGAGCAGAGCGGCCGGGGTCTCGCCGGTCAGCGACAGCGAAAAATCGGCAGTCGGCTGTTGCCAATCCTCGATTATGCCGCTGAGCGTCAGTTGCGCTGCGGGCGAGGCCCATGCCAGACGCCGGACCGCCAGCCGGCGTTTGCCGCTGTCGATCTGGAGCACTGGCCTTGTCTTGGCATCGAGGCCCTGCCAGTTGTCAACCACAGTCAATGCCCGGAGCCCGATCTGCCGCGCGCCAGGCTGTTCGGTTGCACCCAGGGCAAAGCGCGCTTCCGGCTCCCGGATGTCAAGCCCCGACCCGGCGAAGGCCAACCGCTCGATCATGCCCTGCAGGGTGCGCAGGGTTATTTTGGTGGTTTTCGTGCCTATGGCGCAGAAACCGGCCCCCTCGAAGCGGAGCGCTCCCTGCAGGCCGGAAAACAGCGGTTCGCCGCGCAGGCGCAGGGCCACCTCGCCCAGCCGGGCAAGATCGGCCTCGCCGCTCAGGGTGCAGTTGTCCTGCTCCTCCAGGCTGCGCCGTATATCCTCGGCCCGCAGGGCACATTTCCCCGGCCAGGCGGAGGCCTCGACCTGCAGCGAGTCGAAGGTTCCATCGAGAAAAAACCGGGGGGAGACAACCGCCTGACCGGAGATGTGCAGATCGTGGGGCGGCAGGAGGGGCTTGTTCCCCCGGGTCCAGGCAAAATCCCGGATAACGAGCCGGCCTTCGCCGCCAATGCCTTCGCCGGCGGCCTTCCTGCTGGCGGCGGTCAATTCGATGCGGCCCTTGGCCTGGACATCGAAATCAAAAATTGTTCGCAGTTCCTGCGACATCCGGTCGAGATCGCCGCCGGCCCGCAGGGAAAAGCCGTCGCGGTCGCCGTTGCCCTGCGCCTCGAAAAACGGCGTCTGGACGCGCAGCGAGCGGATGGTCGCGCCGCCGTCGCCGTAATCGGCTTTGGCGGCAATGGCCAGGGGCAAGGTCCAGGAATAGGGATGTCCGGCATGGACGAGCCTCAGAAGCTCGGTCCGGCAATCCGCAGCAAGGGTCACGGCCTGGCCGTCGCCCGAGGCGGCAAGGGAAAAATCGACGGAACCTTCGGCGATGGCGGTCTGTTCGTGCATCCGCAGCAGCCGGGGTATCTGCGCCGCCAGGATCGGCAGATCCACCCTGCCCGTGGCGGACAGATTGCCCGCGCCGGCGTTGAACCCCCCTTTGGCGCTCAGAAGGACAGGCTCCGAGCGCAGTTCCAGGTCATCCAGCCGCCACCCGTTTTCTTGGCGGTAGCCGCCCGCGAAACGGAAGTCGAGTTCCTTGAGACTGGGATGATCTTCGCCCAGGATACCGCCGGAGAGCCGCAGATCCCGCAGGCTGGTTTCCCCGCGCGTTTCGAATTCTCGGGCGCCGGCGATGTGCAGGGACAGGGTTGCGTTCAGGATGCCCTGACCGGTGGGGGTTTGGCTGCGGGAGGCGGCCAGTTGGAGGAAATCGGCAATCTCCAGATCGATGATGCGCACCTCGGCGCCTGTGACCAGCATTTCCGGCAGCGATTGGCCGGCCAGCGGCAGGTTGATGAAGCCCGTGGCCTGCAATCGCCCGGACTGTTGCGCGGACAGGAAACTGAGGTCGTAGTGGAGCGAACCCATGGCCAGGCTGCCGTCGAGTTCGCATTGCCGGGCGATCTGGCGGGGCCCCGCCGCGCCGCGGTCAAAAAGCATCTGCCCGCCGCTTGCCTTGATTCGGAAGGTCAGCCGCTCCCACCATGGAGATTCCCGTTGCTGCTCGCCATCGGGGGAGGATGCGGTTTGCGCGCCGGCCGCGCCGGCGGCAGGTTCGGGCTCCGGCGGGGGAGGGAGAAAGGTCAGGACAGGTTGGGTGAGTGTGATGTCGCCCAGAAAGGAGGGGGAGAGCAGCAGGAGCAGCACGCCCTTGTCGCTGGTCAGCGCCCGCGCCTCGAAGCGCAGGCCCCGTTCAGGATCCCGGTAGCGCACCTGTTCGCAGCGCAGCCCTCCGAACCAGCCCAGGGAACAGGAATCCGCTTCCAGTTCGCCATGCAGGTGACGGGCAGCCATCTGCCGGACCTGGGAAAGCGCGAATCGTCCCAGCAGGGAGGGCAGCAGCAGGGCGAACACGGCGGCCACACCCACGGCAACGATACTGGCGCGGCCCTGCCTGCTTATTCTTCTCACTCTCGCCTCTTGGTGCGCATGCGCGGATGACTGCCGGATTCAACCGGCGCAGCTTGCCGCGAACCGCCGCCCTTGTCAACCCTTGCGTACTTGGGGCAGCGGTCAAGAGGAAGATGGTTTGATCTGGCCGCGCCCGATCATATCGGTCAACTCCTGCATCTTGAACCGATAGCAGTCCGGACACATGCCGTGGCTCAGGCCGCTGCCGGTGGTCTTGCTGATGAACTGCTCGATGCTGATCCAGCGTTCTCCGCCGCCTTCGTCTGATTCGCTGTCCCGCATTTTTTTGCATTCGCTGCAGATGGACAGGATCGATTCGTAGGTCCGCACCTTCTGCCGCGTGGCGCGGTTAGCAAGCGACTTGGCCACCCGCAGCATCAATTCATCGGGGTTATAGGGCTTGAGCAGGTAATCGTCCGCCTCCAGACGAAGCGCTTCGACCGCCGAATTCAGCGCGCCGTAGCCCGTGAGGATGAAAACGATCTGATCGGCATGCCTGCTCTTGGCCTGCCGCAACACCTCCAGGCCATCGTCAATCCGATTCATCGCCAGGTCGGTGATGATCAGATCGTATTCCTTTTCCTGCA
>WQUH01000259.1 GCA_009782165.1 Pseudomonadota bacterium
CATGTCAATGCCTTTGCCGTCGTTCCCGCAGGTAACTGGATTCCCTGTCATTCCCGCGTAGGCGGGAATTTCGCGGGAATGAACCGGGCACGGCACGCCGCGCCCCTACGCATGCATGTTGGGGTTCGCCTACGGCTCACCGCCAATCCACACAATCCGGTCGCCCGCCGCCCGTCGCAGGCCCGCAAACGGCCGCCGCGGTGCAGTTCGCGATATTTCTCCATGACATTCATCGGTTCATGCGATAAATTAGATATATTTTGCAACCTTGCCAACGAAACGAGACGCGCGTGAAACCATGAAGCACAATATCCCAGCCGGAAAGGCTGTACCGGCGGAATGGTTCAGCCATTTCGACCGCTACCTGATCAGTGAAGGCACGCACGAACGCGCCTACCAGAAACTGGGCGCCCACCTGGTGCGCCATGCCGGGGACGAGGGGGTCGCGTTCGCCGTGTGGGCGCCCAATGCCCGCCAGGTCGCGGTGATCGGCGACTTCAACGGCTGGGACCCCGCCCTCCATCCCATGCATTCGTCCGATGCCGGAATCTGGACCCTGTTCATCCCAGGTCTGCGCGAACATGCGGTCTACAAATACCGGATCACCACCCAGGCGGGCGACCAGTTGGACAAGGCCGACCCGGTGGGTTTCGCCATGGAGGAACGGCCGCGCACCGGCTCGGTGGTCGCCGACCTCGACCGCTACCAGTGGCGGGACCAGGAATGGATTGCCGACCGCGCCCGCTGTCAGGCCCTGGACTGCCCCATCTCGATCTACGAGGTCCATCTCGGCTCCTGGCGGCGGCGGCCGGACGAGCGCTGGGGCCAGCGCTATCTCAGCTACCGGGAACTGGCCGCCGAGCTGATTCCCTACGTCAAGGAGATGGGCTTCACCCACATCGAACTGCTGCCCATCGCCGAGCACCCCTTCGACGGCTCCTGGGGATACCAGGTGCTCGGTTTTTACGCCCCGACCTCCCGCTTCGGCAGCCCCGAAGATTTTATGTTCTTCATCGACGAGTGCCATGCGGCCGGCATCGGCGTGCTGCTGGACTGGGTTCCGGCCCATTTCCCCAAGGACGGCGCCGGGTTGAACAACTTCGACGGCACCCAACTGTATGCCCATGCCAACCCCCTGCAGGGCGAGCATCAGGATTGGGGCACCCTGATCTTCAACTACAGCCGCAACGAGGTGCGCTCCTTTCTCATTGCCAACGCCCTGTTCTGGATCGACAAATACCACATCGACGGTCTCCGGGTCGATGCGGTGGCCTCCATGCTCTACCTCGACTATTCGCGGGAGGAAGGCCAGTGGATCCCCAACGAGCACGGCGGCAGGGAAAACCTGGCCGCCATCAGCTTCCTGCGCAAGGTCAACGAGGTTCTGCACGGCGTTTTTCCCGGCGTACTCACCATCGCCGAGGAATCGACTTCCTGGCCCATGGTCAGCCGGCCCACCTATATCGGCGGCCTCGGGTTCAGCCTCAAATGGAACATGGGCTGGATGCACGACACCTTGCAGTATATGGCCAAGGATCCGCTGTACCGCCGGTTCCACCACAACCAGATGACCTTCGGCATGCTGTACGCCTTCCACGAGAATTTCGTGCTGCCGCTCAGCCACGACGAGGTGGTCCACGGCAAGGGCTCGCTCCTGAACAAGACCAGCGGCGACGAATGGCAGAAGTTCGCCAACCTGCGCGCCTATTTCGGTTTCATGTGGGGTTATTCCGGCAAAAAGCTGCTGTTCATGGGCGGCGAGTTCGGTCAGTGGCAGGAGTGGAACCACGATACCGGCCTGGAATGGCTGGCTCTGGAGGCGCCGCTTCATCGGGGCGCGCAACGGTTGCTCCGCGATCTCAATCTCGTCTACCAGTCCGAGGCGGCCCTGCATCAGGTCGATTTCAACTGGAACGGTTTCCGCTGGATCGATGCCAACGATTCCGACAACTCTGTTTTTTCCTTTCTCCGCTATGCCAAAGACCCCGAAGACTTCATCGTCGTGGTCTGCAATTTCACCCCGGTGGTCCGCGAGCACTACCGGATTGGCCTGCCCAAGGCCGGCGCATACCGGGAACTGATCAATTCCGACCTTGCCGTCTACGGCGGCAGCGACAACGGCAACAAAGGCGCGCTCGTCACCCTGCCCGAACCCTGCCACGCCTTCGGCCACAGTCTGTCGCTGACCTTGCCGCCATTGGCCACGCTGTGGCTCAAACCTGTCCATAACGCCATCTGATTTGTTTTGATGCGACCTCAACCCTTAGACCACACTCGCCATGAAAATCCGCCTGATTCTTCTCTCCATCGTCGGCCTGGCGGCCTATATCGCGCTCGCCAGCTTCAACAGCAAAATTATCAGGGAAAGCGAAACTCCCAAGGGCCAGATCACGGCGCCGCAAACCCATGCTGTCCAACAACCCGCGGCGGCTCCCGGACAGATCGCCGCAACGCCGCAACCGCCGCAACCATCGCAAACGCAACCGGTTGACGAATCGTCGATCGCCGGCAAGCTCCAGCGCCTGCAAGACGAGTTGGCGCGGAAGGACCGACAGATCAAGCAACTGCTCGATGCCCAGGAAAGCATCGTTGCCAGAGAACGCGCCGCCCGCGATGCAACCGCCGGGGCCGCCGAATCCACGGAAAAATCGCTTGCGGAAAAAACCAAACGCATCGAAGCCCTGTCCGCGGCCCAAGATCAGATGGCCGCCGAACTGGACCGGACCACGGCGCTCGTCGAGCAACTGCGCCGGGAAATCGGCCAGCAGCGGCAGCACGCCACCGAAACGGCCGACAAGACACTCAAGGAACAGACCGATACCATTGCGGCGCTGACCGCTGACCGCGACAAAAATATTGCCGAACTGCAACGGACCAGGGCCGAACTGGAGCAACTGCGGCATCAGGTCGCCGCCATGCAGACCGCCGGCGCGCAAACCGAACAGGCCAACAAGGAAAAAGAGGCCCTGCTCGCCGCGGCCCAGCAGCAGCTCCAGAGCCAGATCGAGGCGTCGAATCAGCTCAAGGCGCAGCTTGCCGCAACCGGAGATCAACTCGCCGCGACCAAAAACGACCTGGCGCAGGCCCAACACCAGGCAGAGGAGTTGGTCCGGCAGAGTACGGAAAACGAACAGCGGACCAGGAACCTGAACGAACAGAAAACAGCGGTCGAGCAAGAGCTTGCCGAGAAGAGGGAGGCACTGGACAAGGCTGTCCTGACCATCCAATCGCTCAAACAGGAG
>WQUH01000260.1 GCA_009782165.1 Pseudomonadota bacterium
TTCGCTATCTCCAGGGCTTCGTTGATCGCCACCTGGGCGGGGACATCGCCGCTGTACCGCAACTCGAACGCGGCGATGCGCAGAATGTTCCGGTCGACCGAGGACATCCGCTCCACCCGCCAATTATGGGAGTGTCCGGCCAACAGGGTGTCGATCTCGTCGAGATGACGGCAGATTCCCTCGGCCAGAGTCCGGCCGTAGGGCATGGCCCTTGGCCCTGCCTCGAAACTCTGGCAGAAGCGTTCCCACTCCGGCATCAACGCATCAGGATCGGCCGCGCCCTCCTGAAAATCGTGACTGAAGAGGAATTGCAGGGCCAATTCCCTGGATTTGCGCCGCAACCCCATACGAGGTCAACGCACCGCATCGAGCAAGTTGATCATTTCCAGGGCGGCAACGGCCACATCGGATCCCTTGTTGCCGGCCTTGGTTCCGGCCCGTTCGATGGCCTGCTCGATGGTCTCGGTGGTCAGCACCCCGAACAGAACCGGGATGCCGGTATCGAGCATCACCTGGGCCGTCCCCTTGGCGACCTCGCCCGCCACGTAATCGAAATGCGGCGTGGCCCCCCGGATGACCGCGCCCAGACAGAGCACCGCGTGATAGGCGCCGGATCGCGCCATCTTCTGGGCCATCAGCGGGATCTCGAACGCGCCGGGCACTCGGGCCACCACGATGTCGTCGTCGGCCACGCCGGAACGGGTCAGACTGTCGATCGCCCCTTCCAACAGTTTTTCCGAGATAAACGAGTTGAACCGGGCCACGACAATGGCGATTTTCCGCCCTGTGCCCTGCAAATGTCCTTCCAGATAGTGTGCCATGTTGATTCCTGTCGAATTAAATCACGGTTCTTTGACGGCGCAGCCCATCGGCAGGTCGCCATACAATTCCAGCATGTGTCCCATCTTGTCGCGCTTGGCCCGGAGATAGCCCTTGTTTTCGTCCTCGCCGGGGATCTCGATGGGCAACCTGTCCACCACTTCGAGGCCATACCCTTCCAGGCCAATGATTTTTTTGGGATTATTGGTCAACAACCGCATCTTCCGCACCCCCAGATCCCGCAGAATCTGGGCGCCGATGCCGTAGTCGCGCAGGTCGGGCTTGAACCCGAGACTGATGTTGGCCTCGACCGTGTCCAGGCCGTCGCTGTCCTGTAGCTTGTAGGCCTTCAGCTTGTTGATCAGCCCAATGCCGCGGCCTTCCTGGCGCATGTACAGCACCACGCCCCGGCCTTCCTGGTCGACGATGCGCATGGCGGCATGCAGTTGCGAACCGCAGTCGCACCGGGCGGACCCGAACACGTCGCCGGTCAGGCATTCGGAATGGACCCGCACCATCACCGGTTCGTCCGGGTTGATTTCGCCTTTGATCAGGGCCACGTGCTCCTGTTTGTCGACATCGTTCTGATAGGCGATCAGCCGGAATTCGCCGGCATGGAAGGTGGGCAGCCGCGCCTCGACGGCGCGCCGGACCAGGACATCCTTGCGCAGCCGGTAGGCGACCAGGTCGGCGATCGTGGCGATCTTCAGGCCGTACTGTTCGGCAAAGCGCTCCAGATCGGGCATCCGGGCCATGGTGCCGTCTTCCTTCATGATCTCGCAAATAATCCCGGCGGTGCGCAAACCGGCGATCCGGGCCAGGTCGACCGACCCTTCGGTCTGGCCGGTCCGCACCAGGACGCCGCCGCCCCGGGCCCGCAGGGGAAAGATATGACCGGGGCTGATAATATCGCGGGGCGTGGCCTTGGGATGCACGGCGGCCTGGATGGTCCGCGCCCGGTCCGCCGCCGAGATGCCGGTGCTCACGCCGGAGCGGGCCTCGATGCTGATGGTGAATCCGGTGCCAAAGGGCGACTGGTTGTTGGACACCATCATCGGCAGGCCCAACTGGTCGACGATATCCGGGCTCAAGGCCAGGCAGATCAGGCCCCGGCCATGGGTGGCCATGAAGTTGATGGCCTCGGGCGTCACCAATTCGGCCGCCATGCACAGGTCGCCTTCATTTTCCCGGTCTTCGTCGTCCACCAGGATGACCATCTTGCCGGCCTTGATATCCGCTACCACTTCCTCGATCGAACTGACGCTCATACCATGTACCTCGTACCGGGCGGGATGCACCCCCGCCCCTTCGACAGACCAACCATTCAAACCTGGGGAAAACCCGCCCCAGGGCTATCTCAAAAACCCATGCTCGGCGAGAAAGGCGGGGTTGATGCGGGACTGGCTCCCGTTGCCCGACCCCTGTTCAGCCAGCAGCTTTTCCACGTATTTGCCGATCAGGTCGACCTCGATGTTGACCCAATCCCCCTCCTTCAGTTCCCCCAGGGTGGTCACAGCCAGGGTATGCGGGATGATGGACACGGCAAACCGGTCGCGGTCGCAACTGTTCACCGTCAGGCTGACGCCGTTGACGGTGATCGACCCCTTTGCAATAACATATTTGCTCAATCCCGGCTCAAGGGAAAAGGTGAACAGGGTAAAATCGCCGGCCGGACGCCGCTGGCGCACCTGCCCCTGCGCGTCGACATGCCCGCTGACCAGATGGCCGCCCAGCCGGTCGCAGAGCCGCAAGGCCCGCTCCAGGTTGACCCGGGAACCGGCCTGCAAGCGGCCCAATCCGGTGCGGGCCAGACTCTCCGGCGAGACATCGACAAAAAACCTGTTCCCCTGGATGTTCCGGGCGGTCAGGCAGACGCCGTTGACCGCGATCGACTCGCCCTCCTCGGGATCGGTCAGGGCAAAACCGGCCGTAAGGCCAAAGATCATGCCGCCGCCGGCCGGCCGCTTCTCAAAGAGCGCGCCGATCCCCTGGATGATCCCGGTGAACATCTATTCCTCCTGCTCCAGTTCGGCGGCCCGCTGGCTGAACTCTTCGGCCAGACGCCTGTGTTTGAACCGGCTGTGGATGCTGGCCACCGAACGGTAGGCGTCGGCCGCCTGTTGCCGTTCGCCCTGTTCGAGATAGGTTTCGCCGATGACGATCAGCGCCTCGACCGCGCCCTTGGGGTTGCTGGTCAGACGGTAATGCTCCAGGATGTCGTAGAGGAGTTCCAGGGCCTTGGCCTGATCGCCCAGCTTGCGATAGGCGGCGGCCATCTTCTTGTTCAGCGCCAGGATGGAAAAACTGTCGTCTTCCTGTTCGCAGATGGCATGGGCGCGCCGATAGTTGGCCACGGCCATGGCATATTCGCCGCGGGCCAGACAGGCATCGCCCAGCCGGTCGGAGGCGTTGGCCAC
>WQUH01000261.1 GCA_009782165.1 Pseudomonadota bacterium
AAATACAAGAATGTTCAAGGCGTTGGTGTCGGCGCGATCATTCATGGGCGCTGTCCTTGCAGAGCAATTCCTCGAGGGCCTGTTCGAGATAGGCCCGGTTGCGGTAGGGGCTGTCGGCAGCCCCGGTGGGACAGACCGAGATACAGTTGCCGCAGCCCTTGCACAGGGCCTCGTCAACCTGGGCCTGCCAGCCGCCGATGCCGTTGGCCTGGAGACTGACCGCACGGTACAGGCAGGCGGTGACGCAACGGCCGCAGCCCCGGCACAGGGGCTGGTCGATGGTGGCGGTGAATCCCTTCGATTGCCGCGGCCCGCGCGGCATGGCCGAGGCCACCATCATGGCCGCAGCGGTCCCTTTTTTCAGTTTCGAGACGTTGAGACCGGGCGGCTCGGCCAGATAGAGTCCGGGCACCGAGGTGGCGCAGGGGTAGGCAAAGGGGATGTTCAACAGCCCGCGCTGCTGCACCAGAGGCTCGACCGTGACACTCGGCAGCCCGGCCTGATGGGTGTAGGCGATCCGCCGCCGCGCCTTTTCGCCGAGGATGATCGTGCCGGCCCGCAGCGTCTGGCTGTGGCCGCCGGATTCGATCACAATCTGAAAATCGCCCAGGGTGCCGCTGATCCCCTTGACGTTCCAGTCGGGAAAATTGTGGATATTGGGGTGGAGGGCCAAATCCTTGAGCGGCTGCTCGGCAATGCCGAAGCGAAACACCTCGTGGCCGCTGTCCGCGAGCGTCAGGGCGCTGGCATCGGCGCCCTGGGAACAGCCGATCACCGCCGCGGCGAAATTGTAGTTCCGGTCCACCGCCGGCAGTTGTTTCAAGGCTCGGGTCCGTTTGATCGACCGGCCAAGCAAACCCTTGAAACGCTGAAGGGCCTGCTCCGGCTTAGCTGCCACCAGACGCAGGATCTCGCCGTGCAAATTGCAGGTCTCGACCATGGAGCGGCTGATGCCGGTGCCGTGGAACAGGCCGGTTTTCAGGCGGCTGCGCTGGTCGGTGCAGGCGCTACAGACAAAATTGAGCGGGCAGCAGACGCAGGAGGCGAGCACGATGCGGGTGATGTCCTTTTCCCGCGTCGCCCGGATGATCGCCTGGATGCCTTCCGGCACACAGGCCGAGGTCAGCGTCTCGGTATGGACGATGTCGGCATGGGCGGCGGCCAGCGATGCAAGATGCTCGCTCATGGCATCCAGCCAGCCGAACGAATCGTTGCAGCGGCAGGCAAAGACGCCGATCCGCACCGTCGGCGACAGACCGGCGTCGGGGATGGACAGCGACAAACCGTGGCCCTTGGCCGTTTTGGCGGCGCCGCCCAGGAGCAGCATGGCGTGGGCCGCGGCGTCGAAACCGCGCACGATCATGTCGTTGACATCCGACCGGGCCGCCTTGGGTCCATAGGCGCGGATGAGGTCGTCGCCCTTGATGGCGAGCGCCAGTCCGGGGTCGGCGACAATCACCGCGCCGCACTGCTCGACGATCTCCTCCTTGCCCTGACAGTGGTCGATGGCCCGGAGCGCGCCGCAGGCGGCCACGCATTCCAGGCACTCGGAACAGACCCCGCATTGCAGACAGCGGCTTGCCTCGGCGGCCAACTGAAGGGCGTTCAATCCCAGCGCCACCTCGGCAAAATCGCCGGCGCGCTGCTGCGGCTGCCGCTCCGGCATGGCCGCCCGCTGCCGCCGGGGCAGATCCTCGGGGATGGGGCAAAAGTCCTTGCTTTCCGGCCGGGTCGGAGGCGTTGCCAATTCGATCCCGGCCAGGTCGCAGTGGATCGCGTGCGCGGCCCGGCGGCCCGAGGCCATGGCCCCGACCACCGAAGAAGGCCCGGAAACCGCGTCGCCGATGGCATAGAGGCCGCGTCGCGAGGTGCGGCCGGCGCTGTCGGCCTTGATGCAGCCGCGCTCCGTCACCGCGATCATGCCATTGAAACTTTTATCGGTAAAACCGCCCACCTGACCGATGGCGACAAAGGCCCGGTCGAAAGCCAGGGAAAACGGCTTTTCCCCGGTCTTGATCACGGGCCAGGCCACACCGCTGGCATCCGGCTGGCCCAATCGGGTGGGCATACACTCCAGATGGCTCAGTGTGTCGTTTTTGCCGCGAAAGGCCACGACCTGGGCACTATCGACAATGGTGATGCCCTCTTCCAGGGCTTCGCGCACTTCGTCCGGGTCAGCCGGGATATGGTCGCTGTCGAACCAGGAAACGATGCTCACCTTCGCGCCCATGCGGGCGAGGGTGCGGGCCAGATCAAAGGCCGAGTTGCCGTCGCCGATCACCGCCACCTTCTCGGGCAGGCTGGTCAGATCGTCGCGCTGCCGCCGGGTCAGAAAGGCGAGACAACCCTCGGCCAGATCCTCGCCTGCCACCCCCAGATGGCGGTCATGCCAGGCGCCGGCGCCAAGAACCACGGCCTGATATTCCTTGCTCAGCCGCTCCAGGTCGCGGGCCAGATCGATGGCCCGACCGGTGACAAAAACCACGCCCATCTGTTCGATCAGTTCGATCTCCCGGTCGAGGATGGCGCGAGGCAGCCGATGGGCGCCGATGCCGTAGCGGAGCAGGCCGCCCACCTCCTTTTCCTTCTCAAAGACGGTCACTTGATAGCCTTGGCGCGCCAGATCGGCGGCAGCGGCGAGGCCGGCCGGGCCGGAACCGATGACGGCAATCTTCTCGGCCCGCGCCGGCTTGGTCTCGCCCGGCTCAAGCAGGCTGGCCGCCTTTTCCCGGCCCGCGTCGCTGCCCTCGAAATCGGCAAGAAAGCGCTTGATTGCCCGGATGGCCACCGGATCGTCCACCCCGCCGCGTCGGCAGGCATCCTCGCAGGGGTGGGTACAGATCCGGCCGCAGATGCCGGGCAGAACGTTGTCGCGCCGGACGAGGGCTAAAGCTTCCTCATACTTGCCTTGGGCCGCGAGGGCGACATAGCCTTGAGCATTGACGCCCAGAGGGCAGCTTTCCTGGCAAAGCGGTTTTTTTCGTTTATCGATGAAGGGCCGCCCCGGCAGACTGGTGCGGGCATGGTAGCGCAGGGCCCGGCCTTGATCCGGATGCTCCACCGGGCAGACATCGACGCATTTGCCGCAGAGGGTGCAGCGGTTCGGGTCGATGAAGGTCTGCTCCTGGTCGATGCGGACGCTGAAGCCCTGCGAGGTGTGTTTGATCGAGGTGATGGCCGCCGGCAAGAGGGTGCGGATCGAACTGTTGCGGATCAGCCGGATCAGGCCGGGCCG
>WQUH01000262.1 GCA_009782165.1 Pseudomonadota bacterium
GCCCAGAAGGCGGCCAGCCGGATGAAAAGCGAGTTCATCGCCAACATCAACCACGAGGTGCGCACCCCGCTGAACGCCATCATCGGCTACACCGAAATGCTCGGCAAGTCCCAGTTGGCGGCCAAGGAACAGCGGTTTGTGGCCATCATCCACAAGAGCAGCATGGCCCTGGTTTCGATTTTCAACGACATCATGGAGTTGTCCAAAATCGATTCCGACCGCTTCCGGATCATGGACACCCCCGTGTGTCTGCCATCGACCATCATCGATGTCGAAGGACTGTTCAAAGAACTGGCCGAGGAAAAGGGGATTCGTTTCACCTGCCGGATGGCCGGTCATCTGCCCGAATATATTTTGTTCGATGGGGTGCGGTTGAAACAGATCCTGCAGAACCTGGTCGGCAATGCGGTCAAGTTCACCAGCGAGGGCGAGGTCTCCCTGACCATCGATGGTGCGCCCTCCAAAACCAGGCCCGGATGCCTGGATATGCGTTTCATCGTCGAGGATACCGGGGCCGGCATTTCGGAGGAGAGCCAGCGGGAAATCATCGACCTCTTCAGCCAGCGACAGGAAACTTCCAAGCATTTTAACGGCGTTGGCCTGGGCTTGACCCTGTGCAGCCGATTGATGGCCATGATGGGCGGCCGGCTCGAACTGACCAGCGCCAAAGGGAAGGGAACCAAGTTTACCCTGCTGTTTGACGGCGTGCAGACAACCGAACCTGTTGTCCATGCGATCCATGCCGACAGCCCCCCGCAGCAGGAACAGCAACGAAAATTGCTGGTGGTGGACGACGTCGATCTGATCAAGGAGTTTATTACCGACTTTTTTCAGGACAGCCCGTATCAGGTGCTCACGGCGAACAACAGCGAGGCGGCGGTGCAGGCGGCCCGAGACCAGCGCCCGGATCTCATTTTCATGGATCTCAACCTGTCCGGGGTCGACGGCCGCGAGATCACCCGGCAACTGCGCTCCTTTCCCGAAACCGCCTCCATTCCGGTGGTGGTCATGACCGGCAATATCCTGGACGAAGCCGACTACCGGCCCCTGTTTGACGACCTGTTGCAAAAACCCTTCCGCTTGGACCGCCTGCAGGAGGTGGTCGACCGCTATGCCCCCATCGCCGCCGAAGCGGAACAACCGCCGACGCCCTCCCGCGCCGGCGAAAACGGCAACGATCAGTTCCTGGCCCTGCTCGCCAGCGACGCCTGGGATGCCGAGCTGGAATCGCTGCGGCAACAGGCCGTCTTTTCCGGCAACCTGGCCGATGCCGCCGCGCTGGGCTCATCCATGCGGCAGCGGGGGCTGGATGCCAACCAGACGCTTTTGCTCCGCGTAGGCGAAGAGTTGCTCCAATATGCCCATGACCCCGATATTATCGGAGTGGACCGCATCCTCGCCAAACTGTCCCTGATGGCCAACCGGACCGTGTCATGACCAGAAAAAAGCCTTTGATCTTCATTGTCGACGATGTGCCCGAGAACATCCAGATCGCCATTTCGCATCTCAAGGAGCTGGATTGCGATTTCGCCTACGCCACCTCGGGCGAACAGGCCCTGGAACGCATCGCCGTCACCATGCCGCAGTTGATCCTGATGGATGTGATGATGCCGGGCATCAACGGGTTCCAGACCATGGACGCGCTGAACCAGAACGAGGCGACCTGCTCCATCCCGGTCATCTTCCTGACCGCCCGCGCCGAGTCCGATGACGTGGTCCGGGGCTTCAACCTCGGCGGCGTCGACTACATCACCAAGCCGTTCAAAGGGGTCGAACTGCGTTCCCGCGTGCGCAACCACCTGGAATTGTCCGCCTACCGGACCACCCTCGAACAGTTGGTCGACGAACGGACCCGGGAGGCGGAGCTGCTCAAAGACGTGATCATCGAGGCCATGGGCGGACTCGCCGAGTACCGCGACCCCGAAACCGGCGGCCATATCCGCCGGACCAGGGCCTATGTGGTCCTGCTGGCCGATACCCTGGCGCAGCAGGGGTATTTTGTCCCGCATCTCACCGAGGAATATATCGTGCTCCTGGGAAAATCCGCACCCCTGCACGACATCGGCAAGGTGGCGATCCGCGATTCCATCCTGCTCAAACCCGGCAAGCTGACCAACGAAGAGTTTGACGAGATGAAACAGCACACCCTGTTGGGCGAGGAAGTCATCGCCAACCTGGAGCACATGGCCGGTCAGCCGACCTCCTTTCTCCGGTGCGCCAAGGAAATAACCGGCAGTCATCACGAGAGGTTCGACGGCAGCGGCTATCCGCGCGGCCTGGCGGGCAGCGATATCCCCCTGGCCGGCCGGATCATGGCGGTGGCCGATGTCTACGATGCCCTGGTCTCCAAACGGGTGTACAAAAGTTCCATGGTCCACGAAGAAGCCGTCGCCATCATGGCGCAGGAGCAGGGCACCCATTTCGATCCGGTCCTGATCGACGCCTTCATGACCGTGGAACAGCAGTTCCGCGCCATTGCCGCCGACAACCTCGACTGAACCCTCATCCCCGGTCGAGAAACCGGCTCCCAAGGTTGCGATCATCCATGAAAAGCTATCATCAGGAACTCTGGTTCAACGTGCCCACCCGCCGCGCCTTTGTCAACATCACCCCGCAGGTGGAGCAGTGCCTGGCGGCCAGCGGCGTCAGCGAGGGGCTGCTGCTGTGCAACGCCATGCACATCACCGCCTCGGTGTTCATCAATGACGATGAATCCGGCCTGCACCACGACTACGAACAGTGGCTCGAACGGCTGGCCCCGCACGAGCCGGTCAGCCAGTACCGGCACAACGGTTACGAGGACAACGCCGATGCCCACCTGAAACGGCAGATCATGGGCCGGGAAGTGGTGGTGGCGATTACCGGCGGCAAACTGCATCTTGGCCCTTGGGAACAGATCTTTTACGGCGAATTCGATGGTCGGCGCAAGAAACGGGTGCTGGTCAAGATCATCGGCGAATAGGAGCAGCCAGCATGCCGCCGCTGCATCGAGGACACAAAAATAAAAAAAGCCGAGGGTTGCGCCTGGGCTGGCGGAGCCTGCTGGCGGCGGTCGGGGCGGCGGCGCTGGCGCTTGCGGCGGGATGCTCGGACCAGGGGAAAAGCGGCAATGCGGCCGGTGATTTGACCGTGTACGGCACAGTCGATATCCGGGAGGTGCAGTTGGCGTTCCAGGACGGCGGCCGGATTCTCGGGTTGGCGGTGGACGAGGGCGCGGTGGTCGAACCGGG
>WQUH01000263.1 GCA_009782165.1 Pseudomonadota bacterium
TGCGGGAATAACTCAGTGGTAGAGTGTCAGCTTCCCAAGCTGAAGGCCGCGAGTTCGAATCTCGTTTCCCGCTCCAGAAAAATCAAGCGGTTACAGCGATAAAGGCTGTAGCCGCTTTTTTCTTTCTCTGTGATTTGTAACCACATTGTAAGCAAATTTCGTCAATCCAATTCAACCTGAGAAGCTAATTACAGGAAAACCCGGTAATCGGTGTTCAACACCGCCGCCAGCTTTTTGGCGTTTTCCTTGCCGATGGAACGTTTGCCGTTCTCCATTTCGCTGATGTGCCGCTGCGGGATGCCGGATTTCTCGCACAATTGGCGCTGAGTCAGTCCTTCCCGGTGCCTGGCTCCCACGAGGTAGGTGCCTTGTTCGTTCTCCCGCAAGCCGGGGAAAGCGTCTTTCCAGGAGAGGGCGCCGCCATCACCGACATTGACAAAGCCCATATCGCGCAGGGTATTGATAGCGTCGTGACGTTTATTTTCTGGCCCCTTGAATCTGAGTTCGATTTCAGTAAGGGGCTTTTTCGTGGGTTCCAGCATAGATCACCTCAACCAGTCTTATTTCCTTATCTATCACTTGCCAAACAGCAACATAGGTGGGCTTCCCTTTCTTCAAGTGGCAATGATGTAGGTCTTTGCCAAGTTTGCCGTAATTCGCCCAATTACCTCTTGCCGGGCCAGACAATTCAATTTCTCGCAGCAGCAAAGCAAGGTTCGTCCGTACCATGGCCGGAAGCTTGGCTATGCTCTTCCGAACCTTCGAGTGAAGAGTGACATTCCAATCCATATATTATACCATTTTAAGGTATCAAAAACAAGATGGCGGTTTACTTCTTGCCGCCAACCGCTACCAGTCGCACTGGGCGGGCTGTTCATCTGGTACGGATAGACCGGCTTGCTCAAGAATCCACTCTTCGAGTTTCACATGCCATTTGCGCAACAAATCCAATGGCCGGACTCGGTAATGGCATTCCGCCGTCGCGCTTGGCTTGTGTCCCATGACCTGAGCAACAATTCCGGCAGGCATTTCGAGCCATTCCGCTAGTGAACCGGAAGAGCGTCGTAACCCATGCAGGGTCAAATCTTCAATACCCGCGACGAGCAGGCATTTATTATGAGCCTTCCTTGGTTCCTGGATACGGCCAGAAGTGGCGGTCGGGGAGGAGAATACCACTTCTCCTTGTCGTCGCAAGAAGCGTCTGTGGCAAAACGACACAGGCGCGGCAAAACACTCCCAGAAATTCTTTTTTTGCCCGGAAAATGAGGCGTTTCGCCGCATCCTTTTTGTATTTCATCTTTAACTACATGATAATATTAAATAAAAAAAACGGCATAGCTTTTGCTTTAGACGCTATATACCGGGATAGGAAATGGTTCATGTTCCGGTCGTGCAATACAGCGCAACTTTTTACTACAGGAGGTTTATATGGCTCGTATCGAACAGGTTTTTGGATTTTTTATGCCTTCCATCACCCTTATCGGTTATGGCGCGGCCAAAGAAATCCCTGCCCGCATCAAAGCGCTGGGCGCCAAAAAACCCCTGATCGTCACCGACCAGGGTATCGTCAAAAGCGGCATTCTTGCCACGGTGGAGGGCTATCTCAAAGAGCAAAAGATGGCCTACGCCGTTTATGCCGATACCGTCCCCAACCCCACGGATGAGAACGTGCATAAGGGTGTTGATGTCTACAAAAAGCATAACTGTGACGCGCTGATCACCCTGGGCGGCGGCAGCTCCCACGACTGCGGCAAGGGCATCGGTCTGGTGGTCGCCAATGGCGGCAAAATCCATGACTTTGAAGGCGTGGACAAATCCACCAAGCCCTTTGTCCCCTATCTGGCAGTGAACACCACCGCTGGTACGGCGTCGGAGATGACTCGTTTCTGCATTATCACCGACCTGTCCCGCCATGTGAAGATGGCTATTGTCGACTGGCGCTGTACCCCCAATATCGCCATCGACGACCCGGCGCTCATGCTGGGCATGCCACCGGCGCTGACCGCGGCCACCGGTATGGACGCCCTGACCCATGCAGTCGAGGCCTATGTGTCCACCGCTGCCACCCCGATGACCGATGCCAGCGCTGAAAAGTGCATCTGGCTGGTCGGCAAATACCTGCGCAAGGCGGTTGCCTTGGGCAGCGATGCCGAGGCCCGCGAAATGATGGCCCATGCCCAATATCTGGGCGGCATGGCCTTCAATAACGCCAGCCTCGGCTATGTGCATGCCATGGCGCACCAGTTGGGCGGCTTCTACGACCTGCCGCACGGCGAGTGCAACGCCATCCTGCTGCCCTATGTCTCCGAGTTCAATATCAACGCAAAAATGGAGCGTTTCGCCAAAATTGCCGAGTTGCTGGGCGAGTGCACCTGCGGCAAGAGTGAACGCGAGGCGGCCTATATGGCAATTGACGCCATCCGCAAGCTCTCGGCGGATGTCAGCATCCCCGCCGGCCTGAAAGCGCTTGGCAAGCGCTATGGCAAAAACGTACAGGAAAAAGATGTCGCGGTCATGACCGGCAATGCGCAGAAAGATGCCTGTATGCTCACCAACCCGCGTTCGGCGACCGATCCGCAGGTGACCGCACTGTATATGGCCGCCATGTGATTTTTACAGAAGCGGTTTGTGAAAGACCCCATTAACGTGGGAAAAAGGCCCTTCGGGAATTTGCCGCCTGAAGGGCCTTGCCGGGTAAGGATTTCCGGCGTGATAAAGCCGTCGCATTTTTGCGGCGGCTTGTTTTTGCAGGTACGTTTTATTATATTACGGCAGGCTTTTTGGCCGCCTGCGAGCCGCGCTTCGCGCTCCACGGCAAGAAAAGAGTGAAGGCGGGGGAAAAAATAGCAGGAGCCAGGTTTGACGATTCGTGTCACCAAATTTGCCATTCCGGAGATCCTCTTTGGCCGAGGAAGTGTGCAGCATCTCGTATCCTGCGCGCGCGGACTTGGGGCAAAGAACGTATTCCTGGTCAGTGACGCTGGCTTGGAAGAGGCGGGGTGGCTGAGCAAACTCAGGAAGATGATCCATGCGGCCGGGCTGGCTTGTGTCGAATTCTGCGATGTAACCGCCAATCCGCGCGATTTTCAGGTGCATAAGGGGGCGCAGCTTTACAGCTCCTCTGAGGCGGATGTCATCATCGCCCTGGGGGGTGGCAGTCCTATGGACGCCGCCAAGGGTATCGGCATTGTGGCCAGTAATGGGCGTACCATTGCCGACTATGAAGGGGCGAACCGCATCGAGCGGCCCCTGCCGCCCATGATCTTTCTCCCCACCACGGCTGGCAGTGGTTCGGACCTCTCACAGTTCTGCATCATCACCGACGTGCGGCGCAAGCTGAAGATGTCAATCATCAGCCGCTCGCTTGTCCCGAATATTTCCATTATCGATCCGGATTTTCTGGTAACCAAGAGCGTCTCCCTGATTGTGGATTCGGCCATTGACGCCCTGGCGCACGCCGTTGAATCGTTTGTCTCCATCGCCGCTTCGCCTTTTTCTGAAAACCAGGCCCGCCTCGCCCTCTGCCTTTGGCGCGATAACATTGACGAGGCCGCGAGAAACCGTTCCAGCACCGCCCTGGAAAATCTGAGCCTGGTGGGCGCGGCGGCGGCTATGTCGTTTAGCAACGCCGGCCTCGGCGTCGGTCATGCCTTGGCCCATGCCCTGGGGGGCCGTCTGGACCTCCGGCACGGCATGATGCATTCCATCCTGTTGCCCGCGGTTATGCGCTACAACAGAAGCCATTGCCTGCCCAAACTTCGCGAAGTGATGCACACCCTCTACCCAACCCGTGATTTCCATAACGAACAGGATCTCCTCGAGGGTGTTCACTCCTTAGAAAGGCATTTTGAGGACTTGGGCGTGCCTGTGCGGCTGCACTCGGTACTTCCTGATAAAGAATGTTTACCTGAAGTCTGTGAGGCCGCGGCCAACGATGTCTGCATGCTCACCAATCCGCGCCAAGCCACGGTCGAGGATCTGCTGGCTATCTGTAACGAGGCGTGGTGATGGCGGAAGAGCTGAAAGAAAATCTTGTTTACAGCATTCTTGGCATCAAACAGACCAAGCTAGGCTTTTTCCAGGAATGGCAGCGCAACCTACGGGCCCTTAAACTGGCCCATCAGGAATCCGAGCGCCAGCGCCTGGCTAATACCGCTATCCTGGAGGGTATTACCGATGTCATGATGGTGTTGGATAAGGACATGCGCATCCTTTCCGTCAACCGGGTGATGGAAAACCTCTTCCCCGGCCGGAACTGTGTGGGGGAATACTGCTACCGGCTCTTCGCCAACGCCGCCGGTCCCTGTCCGGAATGCCCGGCCTTTTCTTCGCTGCTGCGCCAGACCGTGAACCGGGGAAGCGCCATCTTTCAGATCGGCGGCGGAAACCGGCATTTTGACATGGTGGCCTCACCCCTGCCGGAACAACCCGGGAGCGGCAAGACTGTCCTGATGTTCAAACGTGATGTCACCAAGGAAAAGGCTTTGCAGGCGCAGATCTATCAGGCGGAGAAAATGGCTTCCATTGGAATGCTGGCCGCCGGCGTCGCCCATGAAATCAATAATCCCCTGACCGCCATCACCGGATTTGCCGAGGGTATCCGGCGCCGCATTCCCCAGCTCATGAAAAACGCCCCGCCCGAATTCGTGGCGGATCTGGAAGAATATTCCAGTATTATTCTGCAAGAATCCAGCCGCTGCCGCGACATCGTCCAGGCCCTGGTCAACTTCAGCCGGTCCCAGCCCTCGAAAAAAGCCGTGTGCCTGCCCGCCATGATTGAAGAAACCTTTTCACTTTTGCGGCACAGCATCAAGCAATTCAAGGGGATTGTCATCCGGCTGGAGCTGGACCGGGACATGCCCGATGTTTGGCTGGACGATACTCAGGTGCGCCAGGTGGTACTCAATCTGGTCACCAATGCCCTCGACGCGCTGACGATCAGTCCTAACGGAGAAGAAATCAAGGACCCGCAAGGGAGTATCGTTATCCGAACGATGCGGGAAACCGGCTCGGTGATCCTGCAGGTGGAGGACAGCGGCGCGGGCATCGAGCCTCGGCATCTGCGTATGGCCTTCGATCCTTTTTTTACCACCAAGGCCAAAGGGCTGGGCCTCGGGCTTACCATCTCCTATAGCGTGGTCAAGGCCCATGGCGGCGACATCAGACTGATGCGTACCCCCCAGGGAACAACGAAGGTCACGGTCAGCCTGCCGCTGCAGGACACTGACGTCGTTGTGCCAGTAAGTGAGGCTGTTGGGGACTAAAAGCTATTTTCTCCATTTTTGTAAGACCTTGAAACAACGGCAACGATAAACGTTTCATGCAATCCGACTATTATTCCATCCTGGTTGTGGATGATGAGGACTCCATCCGCCGCCTGTTGCAGAAAGAGCTGGCCTCGCCGCGCCGCCGTATCCATACCGCCGCCTCGGCCACCGAGGGTCTGCGCCTCTGCCACCAGGAGAGCTTCGAAGTTATTTTGCTGGATATCCGCCTGGATGACGGCAACGGCCTCGATCTGCTCCCCGATTTCCTCCGCCTTTTGCCCGACGCCAAGATCATTATGATTACCGGCTATGCCGACCTGGACGGCGCGGTCACGGCCATGCGCAATGGGGCCTATGACTTTGTGGCCAAGCCTTTCACCTTAAGCAAACTGGAGCTTATCGTCGAACGGGCCTTCGAACATACTTCCCTCGCCTGTGAAAACCGCAGCCTGCGTCTGGCCTCCGGCAACAAGGAGCATGCGCTTGTCGGCAACAGCCTGGCCATGCGCGACTTAGTTTTTCTGTTGAAAAAGGTGGGGCCGACGGATGTCCCGGTGCTGATCACGGGGGAATCCGGCACCGGCAAGGATGTGGTGGCGGCGGAGATTCACCGGGCCAGCGCCCGCCGCACCCGGCCTTTTGTGGTGAAAAACTGCGCCGGTCTGCAGAAGGAGCTGGCGCGCAGCGAGTTGTTCGGTCATGTGAAAGGCTCGTTTACCAATGCGCTGGAGTCCACCGAGGGCTTGATGACCTTTGCCAACCGGGGTACGCTTTTTTTGGATGAGGTGGGCGAACTACCCCTCGAGGTGCAAGCCCTGCTGTTGCGGGTGCTGGAAAACCAGCGTTACCGCCGGGTGGGTGAAAAGGACGAGCGCAACGCCAATGTGCGTTTTCTCTTCGCCACGAATCGCAATCTGGCCGACGAGGTGCAGCGGGGCAATTTCCATGAAGCCCTGTACCACCGCATCAATGTCTTTCAGATCAGCCTGCCCGCCTTGAAAGAACGGCGGGAGGACATCCCCCTGCTGGTAGCCCACTTTCTTGCCCAGCTCGGCGGGGACAGGGCGCGTTACAGCATCTCTCCCGAGGCCATGAATTGTCTGATGCATTATCATTGGCCGGGTAATGTCCGGGAATTGCGCAATGTCATTGAACGTGGCCTGATCCTGGCTGAAAACAATATTATTTCCGAAAAAACCCTGCCCCGTGACCTGGTGGAGTCCGTAGCGGGATCTGTATCGCGCCCCGCCCCATCTTTGGCGCCGGCAACGACACCATCCGATGGGAGAAAAAAGCTGCTGCCCGCTTCCAGGAGAAAGATCGGCGGAGAATCCATGCTTCCTGGCGTTTCTCTGCTGCTGGACGATGTGGAGCGCGGTCATATTGCTCAGGTACTGGCCATGTTCGGCGGCAACAAGCAAAAGGTCGCCAAGGCCCTTGGCATAGCGCGTAAGACGTTATACCGGCGGCTGAAAACCATGGGGCTTGAATAAAAAGCGGATTGCATTTTTCCTAGAAACGGAAGAGAAAACATCCTTCTCGATTAGGTAGATCTGTGTAGCAAAGTGACACAGGAACGTTTGACTACACCGGTAAAACGCTTTTTGCCCAAAAAATGGGGCGGTTTGCCGCATCTTTTTTTCTACCTTCTTTAACGTATTAATAATGCTAAAAAAAATCCAGGCATAGCTTTTGCTTTGCTTTCCATACTTGATGGGCGCTGAAATTACGGTATGGATACCCGTTTATACGCATTTGGCAATCTCGTCAATTTTGCCGGAGGAGGATAATTTCCCTGAAAAACAGGAGGTGATTGGCAATACGAGGGTATTGTGCTAACTTTTCAAACAATCCGTTGTACTACTGCCGATCTTCGCTTCAGGATCGATACCGCCGACAAGTACCGGCGCAATGTCCCGAGGGAGCCCGGCGCCTCATTCTTACTATCTGGAGGATGAAATGGCTGATAAAATTTTGCGTGTCAACATGTCGGACCTGAGCACCAAGGTCGAAGCGGTACCGGCGGCATGGATGGGGCTTGGCGGCCGCGGTCTGACCTCGACCATCGTCGCGGCGGAAGTTGTTCCCACCTGCCACCCGCTCGGGAAGCATAACAAGCTGGTTTTTGCCCCCGGGCTTCTTTCCGGCACCGCCGCGGCCAACTCCGGCCGCCTTTCCTGCGGCGCTAAAAGTCCGTTGACCGGTACCATCAAAGAAGCGAACGCCGGCGGCACCTCGGCGCAGATGCTGGCCAAACTCGGCGTCAAGGCCCTGATTATCGAAGGGAAACCCGCCGACGACTCCGCCTGGTACAGCCTGCATATCGATGCGAACGGCGCGACCATCAAAAAAGAAACCGAAGTGATCGGCAAGGGCAACTTTGCCGTGGTCGAGGCGCTGAACAATCGCCTGGGGCCGAAAGTCGGCGTGATCAGCATCGGCCCGGCCGGCGAGATGCGCATGTCCGGGGCCAACATCTCGGTCAAAGATCCGGAAGGCCATGTACGTTCCCATGGCCGTGGCGGCCTTGGCGCGGTCATGGGCTCGAAGAAAATCAAGTTCATCTCGATCGAACCCACCGATCAAAAGGTGGAACTCGCCGACGCCGCAGCCTTCCAGGCGGCAAACCGCATTTTTACCAAGGCCCTGGCCGAAAACCCCATCAGCAAGGCCCTGGGCCAGTACGGCACCAACGTTCTGGTCAACGTTATCAATGAAGCCGGCGGCCTTCCCACCAAAAACTTCACCAAAGGGCAGTTTGAAGGGCATGAGGCCATTTCCGGCGAGACCATGCACGACACCATGGTTGCCCGTGGCGGTAAGCCGAAACACAACTGCCATCCGGGTTGCGTTATCCAGTGTTCCCAGATTTATAACGATGCCAAAGGCGCGTACAAAACCTCCGGCTTCGAGTACGAAAGCATCTGGGCTCTGGGGGCGGACTGCTGCATCGACAACCTTGACCATGTGGCCGAGGCGGATAGCCTGATGGATGATATTGGCCTCGATTCCATCGAGACCGGGGTGGCCTTCGCTGTCGCCATGGAGGCAGGCGTACTCAAATTCGGCGACGGCGCCGCGCTGTGCCGCATTCTTAAGGAAGATGTGGCCAAAGGAACCCCGCTTGGCCATATTATCGGCAATGGCGCGGCTTCCGTCGGCAGGAGCTTCGGCATCACCCGCGTGCCCGTGGTCAAGAATCAGGGGATTCCCGCCTACGACCCGCGCGCCATCAAAGGCATCGGCATCACCTACGCCACCTCCACCCAGGGCGCGGATCACACCATGGGATACACCATTGCCACCAACATCCTTGGCGTCGGCGGCAAACTTGATCCACTGAGCAAGGAAGGCCAGGTCGAACTGTCCCGTAACCTGCAGATCGCCACCGCCGCCATCGACAGCACCGGCATGTGCCTGTTCATCGCCTTTGCCGCCCTCGACGACGCCACCTGTCTGCCGGCCTTAATCGATATGATCAATGCCCGTTTCGGCATCAAGTTGGTGGCCGACGATGTCACTAACCTGGGCAAAACCATCCTCAAGACCGAACGCGCCTTCAACCTCGCCGCCGGTTTCACCAACAAGGACGACCGCTTGCCCGAATTCTTCGCCGAAGAGCCGATCGCGCCCCACAATGTCGTCTGGGATATGACCGACGAGGCCA
>WQUH01000264.1 GCA_009782165.1 Pseudomonadota bacterium
CGCCGCGATTTTCCGATGCACACCCTGACCAACCTGCGCCAGTTTCTCGACCTGCTGCGCGCCAACAACCAACTGCTCGCCATCGACACCCCGGTCGATCCCTATCTCGAGATCGCCGAGATTCATCGCCGGGTCATCGCCAGGGGAGGCCCGGCCCTCCTGTTCACCCAGGTCAAGGGCTCGCGGTTTCCCGTGGTCACCAACCTGTTCGGCACGCCGTTACGGCTGGAGCTGGCCTTTGGCCGTCGGCCGCTGGATTTTGTTCAGGGATTGGTTCGTCTGGTGGAACACTCGATGCCGCCCACCCTGGCCACTTTGTGGCAGGCCCGCGGCTTACTGGCGCAGGGGCTGCGGGTCGGGCTCAAACGGGTCAACACCGGCCCGGTGCTGGAATGCCGGCAGCGGCCGGCGCGGCTCTCCGAACTGCCCCTGCTCACCTCCTGGCACTCGGACGGCGGCCCCTTCGTCACCCTGCCCCTGGTCTACACCGAACACCCCGACGGCCTGGGGCACAACCTCGGCATGTACCGCATCCAGCGATACGACGACACCACGACCGGCATCCATTGGCAGATTCACAAGGGCGGCGGCTTCCATTACTTTGCCGCGGAACAGAAGAACCAGGCCCTCCCCCTGACCCTGTACATCGGCGGGCCGCCGGCGCTGATGCTTGCCGCCATTGCCCCGCTGCCCGAAAACATCCCGGAACTGGTGCTCGCCTCCCTGCTGCAGGGCGAGAAACTGCGGCTGGCGGCGGACCCTGACGGCGGCCACCCCCTGGTCGCCGAAGCGGAATTCGCGATCAAAGGCCATGTGCCTCCCCAGGTGCGCCGCCCGGAAGGCCCGTTCGGCGACCATTATGGGTACAACTCGCTGCGGCACGACTATCCGGTGTTCCAGACCACCCACCTCTATCACCGCCGAGACGCGATCTATCCGGCCACAGTGGTCGGCCGTCCCAGGCAGGAAGATTTTTTTATCGGCGATTTTCTCCAGGATCTCCTGTCGCCCCTGTTCCCCTTGGTGATGAAAGGGGTGCTCCAGTTGAAGACCTTCGGCGAGACGGGCTTTCACTGCCTTGCCGCCGCCAGGGTGGCCGACCGCTATCCGCGCGAGGCCTTTGCCGCCGGGCTGCGCATCCTCGGCGAGGGCCAGTTGTCGCTGACCAAATTCCTGCTGCTGACCGACGGCAGCATCGATGTGGCTGATTTTCCAAAGCTGTGGCAGCATATCCTCGAACGGATCCAGTGGGACCGCGATCTGTTTGTCTTTGCCAACGTCTCCCAGGATACCCTCGACTACACCGGTCCTTCCGTGAACAAAGGGTCCAAGGCCATGATGCTCGGCCTGGGGCGGGAAAAGTGCAGGGATCTGCCCCTGGAATTTGCCGGTTCGCTCCCGGACCACTGCGTCCATCCCAAGGTCTATCTGCCCGGCACCCTGGTGATCCAGGGCGCGCCGTACGGGTCCGCGCCCGGACTGGCGGCGGAACTGGCCGCCTTTCCCGGCCTGGCGTCCTGGCCGGTCATCCTGCTGGTCGACTCCGCCGAGGAGGCGACCTGCTCGTTGCAGGAGTTTCTCTGGACCTTCTTCACCCGGTTCGAGCCGGCCGCCGATATCCACGGCCGGGCGCAGACCGTGCATCGCTTTCATGTGGGGTTGCAGCCGCCGATCGTGTTCGACTGCCGGATGAAGCCCTGGTACACCGAGGTGCTGGAGGTCGATCCGCCGACCAGGCGGCTGGTGGACGAAAAGATCGCCGCCATGCTGCCCGCCCGGTACCGCTGAACGCCCGCCGCGCGGGCAAACGTTTCTTTTTTTCTTTGTTGTTTTTTCACTGCCACCATGGAAGAGCGGCTGCAAAAGATTCTGGCCAAGGCCGGCATCGCCTCGAGGCGGCAGGCCGAGCAACTGATCCGGGCCGGCAGGATCCGGATCAACGGTCAGGTGGTCGTGGCCATGGGCTGCACAGCCGATCCGGCCCGCGACCGGATCACCTGCGACGGCAAACCGATCGCCTCTGAAGAAAAGATCTACGTGCTGCTCAACAAACCGGCAGGCTATGTCACCACCCTGGCGGACCCGCAGGGCCGGCCGGTGGTGTCCGAGCTCCTCGACGGGATCAGCGCGCGGCTCTTTCCGGTCGGCAGACTGGATCTCGATACCGAGGGGGCGCTCCTCATGACCAACGACGGCGACCTGGCCAACCGCATCCTCCATCCCCGGTTCGAGGTCAACAAAACCTATGAGGCCCTGGTGGCGGGTTCTCCCTCGCCCGAACAGCTCCGCCTGCTGGCGCAGGGGATCGTGATCGACGGCGTCAAAACGCAACCGGCCCGGATACGGGTTCTGCAGCGGCGTCCGAACGCCAGTTTGATTGAAATCACCATCCACGAGGGGAAAAAACGGCAGGTGCGCAAAATGTTTCAGGCGATTGCCCATCGCGTCCTGCACTTGAAGAGGACAGCTTACGGCCGACTGCGTCTGGGCGGCCTGCCTCTGGGGAAATTCAGGGTTCTGTCCGCCGATGATTTAAAAAAAATTTTTCCACACAGAAAACCCTTTACAATCAAAAACATACCTGATTAGATTTTCAGTATCATCCTGAAATTCGTTCTCTTTATGTCGGCACAGACAGCACCTGCCGTCCGCAAATGAAGCAACTGGCACTCGTTATCTTCCCAAGAAGATACAGGGAGAAAAGGAATGAACAAATCGGAATTGATTGAAGCCCTGGCCGAAGCGATGAACCTGCCTATCCGCGAGGCCGCCTCGATAACCAACACCATCATCGAAACCATGAGCGATGCGCTCGCGCGGGGCGAATCGATCGAGATCCGGGGGTTCGGCAGCTTTGTCGTCAAAGAGTACACCTCATATACCGGCCGCAACCCCAAGACCGGCGAAAAAATCAAAGTGCGGCCGAAAAAACTCCCCTTCTTCAAGGTCGGCAAGGATCTGCGGGAACAGGTCAACAGGAACGACAGATAACCCCCACCCGAACCGTTTATTCCTCCTCCTGCCCGTCGGCGACCTCGCCGACCAGATCGTAGGTATGCGCCTCGGTGATGCGGACCATGACAATATCACCGGGGTTGACATGGCCTGACGTGATATAGACGCGCCCATCGATCTCCGGGGCCTGAAATCGCGTCCGCCCCTCCAGCAACAAATCGCTCTCTTCGCTGATTCCCTCGACCAGCACCGGCTCCA
>WQUH01000265.1 GCA_009782165.1 Pseudomonadota bacterium
GCTGGTTGTTTTTCATTTGTCATTACAATACGTTGTTGTAAAGGCAAAGACGCTGGATTCCCGCTTTCGCGGGAATGACGAAGAAGCGGACACGGCCCGCCGTGGCCTACGCATGTTGGGGTTCGCTTGCGGCTTGCAATGCCGTTGGTGCTCTTGTGTGTTCTCTTGGAATTATTTTCCCGGATCGGCCAGGGGCGGCGAGTCCGCCCGCAGATCGGCATATTCCCGGTTCCGGTCCATGAAGACCGCCACGTAGGAGCAGTGCGGCGCCACCTTTTTTCCCTGGCGGCGGGCATCCTCCAGCGCATACCTGGTCAGGATCGCGGCAACGTTCCTGCCCCGCAGCTCCGTGGGGACAAAGGTGTGGGTAAAGGCCAGCACAGAGCCGCTCCGCTCCTCGTAGTCCAGCACGGCGGTCTGGCCATCGACCTGCAACTCGAAGCGTCGCATCAGCTCATTTTTTTTCGGCTCATTTTCCATCCTGTCCGCTCCTCGCGCGCCCGATCTGCACCATCGTCCCGGCGGCCGGCGCAAGCCGCCGCGGACCGGTGCGCGTTTGCCCAAACCAAACCGCTGTCCGCTCCGGTTTTTTTTCCAGGCAATCCATGGTACACTGCCCAGCCAGCCAAACCGCCCGAAAAGAGCCTCTCTTCCTAACTACGAACAAACATGCGATTTCCCCTGCGTACGGCAACAAAACGTTTCCTGCCCCTCAGACGCCTCTCACTGCTCAGAGGTCTGGGGCTTGCCGAGGGAGTCCGTTTTTACCATAACAGAGTTACGCTCCTTCCGCACGGGGGAGATTTTTTCCCTGCCCTCTTTCAGGCCATGGCCCAGGCCGCCACGGCCATCTGCGCGGAATTTTACATCATCAAGGCCGACAAAACCGGCGAGGCCTTTGCCCAGGCCCTGCGGGAAGCGGCCGCGCGCGGGGTCGAGGTCTCGCTGATCTACGACGCCATCGGCTGTTTCAACACCCCCGCCTCCTATTTTCAGCAGCTTCAGGCCGCCGGCGTGCGTTGCCTGCCGTTCAACAAACCGGCCTTCTGGCGGCTGCATTGGCTCGATATCCGCGATCACCGCAAGATGGTGCTCCTCGATGGCGTCACCGCCTTTCTCGGCGGGCTCAACATCGGCGACGAGTATGCGGGCTACGGCGACAGTTACGAGCATTGGCGCGATGTCGGCATGCGGCTCGACGGACCGGCAGCCGGAGAACTGCAACGGCTGTTCCGCGATACCTGGCAGGAGGAGGGGGGCGACTGTATCCCAGGGCAGAACCTCTCCCCGCCCGGCTCCGAGGGCGAGGCCGATGTGATCATCGTCAACGGCTCGCCCCTGCACAACCTGCCCCTGATCCACGATGCCTTCCGTCTGGCCGTGGCTGGCGCCATCCATCGCATCCAGATCATCACCCCCTATTTCCTGCCCGGCCCGAGGGTGGTCCGCTCCCTGCTGCGGGCGGTCAAACGCGGTGTGCAGGTGCAGATGATCCTGCCGTCGATCAGCGACGTGCCCATCGTGCAGATGATGAGCCGCGCCTATCTCAAGCCCTTGATGGCCGCCGGGGTGGAGGTCTACGCCCGCCTGGGCACCATTCTCCACGCCAAGGTGATGCTCGTGGACCGCCGCTGGGCCACCCTGGGTTCGGCCAATCTCGATTTCCGCAGTTTTTACCGGAACTTTGAACTCAACGCCATTGTGGACAACCACGCCTTCGGCCTGCAGGTGGAGGAGCTGTTCCATGAGGAGTTGGCCCTGTCGCAACCACTGTGTCCTGTCAATAACCTGCGCTCCACCTGGGGGGAACGGCTGCTGGAATGGCTGCTGACCCCCCTGAGCCGCTTTCTCTGACGCCCGCCCAGTTCATCGCTTGCACCATTCCCATGCCATGCGGGGCTTGCTTTTCGGGCCGTCCGGTGGTATCAATCAAACTTTTTCTATCCCGATGACGACCCTTGGATGCGCTGTTGGCGCTTCGTTCGTCTCCGGCATCTCCCTATCGCTTCATTCCGGTATTGTCCGCACGGCAAGCGCATCATGACGACCTACTGCATTGGCATCGACACCGGCGGCACCTACACCGACGCCGTCCTGCTGGACATCGCTTCCGGCCGGGTGGCCGGCTGGCGCAAGGAACGGACCACCCCCCATGACTTGAGTCTCGGCGTGGGCCTGGCCCTGCAAGGACTGCTCCGGCAGTTTCCCGCCGCGAAAGTGACGGGGCTGGCAGTGTCCACCACCTTGGCCACCAACGCGGTGGTCGAGGGGCGGGGCGCCAGGGTGGGCCTGTTCGTGCTCGGGTATGTCCGCCACTTCAAGCTGCCGGTGGTGGCCAGCATCTTTCTCAAAGGCGGTCACACCATCATCGGCGAGGAAGACGAGCCCCTGGATATGGAAGGACTGGTCGATACCCTGCCGAGGCTGGCCGGCGAGGTGGACAGTTATGCCGTCTGCGGGGCCATGTCGATCAAAAACCCCACCCATGAACTGGTGGCCCGCGAAGCCATCCGGCTGCTCGATCCCAAGCCGGTCTTCTGTTCCCATCTGGTTTCCAGCCATCCGGGCATGCTCGAACGCTCGGCCACCGCCTGTCTCCACGCCAAGCTGATGCCCTTGATGGTCGATTTCCTCGCCTCGATTCAACGGTCCATGCTGGCTGCCGGTCTCGACTGCCCGGTGACGATCATCTGCGGCAACGGCCGCGGCGAGGCCCTGGACCGGATAGCCGATCAGGCGGCGGTCACCATGGCCAGCGGCCCGGCGGCCACCGCCCGTTTCGGCGCCGGCTGCGGTTTCGACTCGGCCCTGGTGGTCGATGTGGGCGGCACCACCACCGACGTGTGCCTGATTGAGGACGGCCGCCCGCTGCTCAACCGCGATGGCTGCGTCATCGGCGAATGGCGCACCCATGTCGAGGCGGTGGATATGTACACCGCCGCCGCCGGCGGCGACACCCATGTGGTTGTTCAGCCGGACGGCCGCATCGCGCTGGCCGCCACCCGCGTGCAGCCGCTGGCCATGACCCCGGATCTGCCCGACCCGCGCCGCTGGCTCAACCGGGACACCGATACCTACCTGGTTCTGCCGGTTGCGGGCGTGGACCCGGAGGCGGTCCGCAACGACAGCCTGCTCCAGTACCTGGCGCAGCACGGGCCAACGCCGCCCGGCATCCTGGCGGCCCAGACCAAAA
>WQUH01000266.1 GCA_009782165.1 Pseudomonadota bacterium
TCGAGCAGGGAAAAGAGGCCGAGCAGAAAAAGCTGGGATGCGTCCGCCCGGCCGCTGCGGCAGGTGGCCAGGAGTTGACAGAGCCGCGCCCTGACCATCGACAGGCGCATCAGTTCCGAAGGTTTGCCGATGGCCATCTCCGAGATCGCGGCCAGGGAAATGAACTGCCGGACGCCGTTCTCCCCCAGATAGGCCAGGGCGTACCGGATTGAGGTGACCTTGTTCCGCAACGAATAGTAGGCGGAATTGAGGTAGCGGAAAAGTTTGTAGGAAAGCGAGACATCCAGGGTCACCAGCTCTTCGATCTTGCGCAGATCGATTTCCGGCTGGCAGACTTCGGCCAGAAGGTTGAGCAGGACGACTTTCAGGGTGTCGATGGTTTTGTTTTTGAGCACCTCCGGCTTGTCGAGGAAATACCCCTGAAAATACTGGAAGCCGAGCGACTGCGCGAGTTGAAACTCCTGGTGATTCTCGATCTTTTCCGCAAGCCAGGCAACATCGGCATAGCGTTGCATCCTGGCCATGTTGTCCGCCAGCCGCTCCCGGTCGATTGCCTGCAGATCGACCTTGACGATATGCACCAGGGGGATCAGTTGTTCGGACCGCGGGTTGAAGTCAAAGTCATCCAGAGCCAGGGTGTAGCCCCGCTCCTTCAGCTCCGCGCAGACCTCGAAGATCTTCGGGGAAGGGAGGATCGATTCAAGGATTTCGACGATGCAGCGTCTCTGGGGCAGTTGCAGCGGGGTTTTCTGGAGGAGGTGGTTCTCGGTGAAGTTGATCAGGGCCAGATGGGGTCCGGTGATCGTATCCAGACCGATGTTGAACAGGACATGGGCCAGAACGGTATGGGTGGCCTCGTCGCTGTCCATGTGCTCCGGGAAGCTGTTGTCCATGCTCGACCGGAAGAGCACCTCATAGGCGAACAGGCGCTTCTGGCTGTCGAAGACGGGCTGTCTTGCAATATACACATACATCGGTTGTTGCGTCCTGCGGTGAAAAGGCGACCGAACGGCAGCGCTCCCGAAAGCCTCCGGTTCGACTGCCGGGAACCAAGGTCTTACAATATCGAAACATGAGCGATTGCGGAAGTGTTTTGTCCACAACAACCGCATTCTGTATCGCTTTGGGTGAACAACATCAGGCAACCGGCGGACTATTGGGCGTCTTCCCCGGATTCCCGCACATATCTGGACAGGTAGAACGATTGCGCCACAATGAACACCAGGGTCAGGCCGAGCATGCCGAACAGTTTGAAGTCGACCCAGGTATCGCGGTCATAATAGGTCATGACATAGAGATTGGCTCCGCCCAACACAAAAAAGAAAACCGCCCAGGCGAGGTTGAGCCGCCGCCAGACCACCGGCGGCAGGCTCAGGTTGCCGCCCAGCAGACGTTCGATGGCTGGCTGTTTGCCCACCACCTGACTGACCAGGAAAACGCCGCCGAACAGCCAGTTGATCACCGTGGGCTTCCACTTGAAGAACTGCTCGTCATGGAAGATAAGGGTAAGCCCGCCGAAGAAGAGGACGACAGCCAGGGTTGCCAGTTGCATCTTCCCTACCTTGCGGGTGGTGATCCAAAGCCAGCCGCACTGGAGGATGGTGGCGACAATGGCCACCCCGGTGGCGATGTAGATGTCGAACAGCTTGTAGGCGATGAAAAAAAGCAGGACCGGAAGAAAATCGACAAGAAGTTTCATGGATGCCGCGCAATGAAATCCGGCGAAAGGGGTCGCGAAAGGCAGCAAGCCGGATCAGATGCCTCCCGGTTGGTTGGTGATCAGAAAAACCGTCCCTTCCTTTTAACATTCCCGCCCGCTTTTACCATCGGGAATGCGTACAGGCGGCCCGGATGGCCCAGTTTCCGGGCAGCCGAACCACAGCGGGAGGCCAGCCCTGGCGAAGCGGGGCAAGGGCGGCGGTTTGCCGGGCCAAGGCCGACGGCCCCAGCGGGACGGCCCCGCCCGGCTATGTCAATTCGGCGCGCATGTCGGCCAGGTTCTGCCTGCCGCCAACCAGGATCAGCGTATCTCCGGCCTCCAGCAGGGCCTGGGGCTGGGGATTGAACAGGAGATTGCCATCCGCCTGTTTGATCCCGATGACAATCACGTTGAAGCGCTGCCGCAACTGCGACTCGACCAGATCCTTGCCGACCGCGGGCGACTGAGACGAGATGGTCAACTCTTCCACCTGCAGATCCTCGATGTCGCCGCGCATGGCCAGGTCCATAAACCCGAGCACCGTGGGCCTCAGCACCGACTGAGCCATTCGCATGCCGCCGTAGCGGTGCGGAAAAAGAACCTGATTGGCCCCGGCCCGCGTCAGGCGCTGGGAGTGTTCGGGGGCATCGGAGCGGGTCACAATGTAAATATCGGGGTTCAACTGCCGGGCGGTCAGGGTGACATAGACGTTGGCCGCGTCGTCACTGAGCGTTGACACCAGTGACTTGGCATGTCTGAGACCCGCGGCCTCGAGCGTCTCGTCTTTGGTGGCGTCGCCCGCCACATGAGGGATGTCTTCCATCTTCAACTCTTCGATGAGCTGCGGGGAACGCTCCACCACCACCACATCGCACCCTTCGGCCAGGAGCTCTCTCGCCACCACGGCGCCTATGCGGCCAAACCCGCAGACGATGACCTGTCCCCGCATCTTGTCAATGGTCCGTTGCATCCAGCGCCTCCCAAAAAGATTTTGCAGCCGCCCCTCCATGACCAGTTGCACGATGGCGCCGGTCAGGTAGAAGAACGTGCCCACCCCGAACAGGATAACCAGAATCGTCACCACCTCGCCCGCTCTGTCGAGCGGATGCACCTCCCCATAGCCGACGGTGGCGAGGGTGATGATCATCATATACATGCTGTCGAAGAGTCCCCAGCCTTCGATGAAGACATAGGCTGCCGTGCCCGCCACGAAGACCGCGACCACAGCCAGAATACCCGTGATGACCGGCCGCAGGGCGCCAAACCTGTACCGGAATCGCGTCAAACGGGAAGGCCGGCGGTGTACGCGCTTGCGCATTATGGACGCTCCCCTCTTCCATGCTCCATTTTGACGGCGACGATGGCCGCAGGGGTGACCGACTCAGCCGCAGATCGCCTGCGCCCGCACGGGCGCAGGCCCTTGCGGTATCGTATTGTAAGCGCGTTGCGGTTGGTCATGTTTCCCTTTTTCGCCGTGTGTCAACGACC
>WQUH01000267.1 GCA_009782165.1 Pseudomonadota bacterium
GCGCTGGCCGCGGTGCGGGCGGAGATGGGGGGAGAACTCTACCTGTCCGGCGGGGTGATGCGCGATCTGCTGCTGGACAAGCCGCCGGCGGATATCGACCTGACCGTGGCCGCCCAGGCCCGGCTCTGGGGCGACCGACTGGCGGCCCTGACCGGCGGCTCCCTGGTGCCTCTGGGCCGGGAAGACGATACCGTCCGGGTGGTCAGCCGGGGCGTGACCGTCGATATCGGCTCGTTCCGCGAAGGGGCGCGGACCATTGGCGACGATCTCGTCCGCCGCGACCTGACCGTCAATGCCCTGGCCTGCCGGATCGATCCGCTCCTCGCCGCCTCAAAGCCGGACGAGACGGCATCGCTGCCCGTGCTCGATCCCACCGGCGGCCATGACGACCTCCGCCTCGGCCTGATCCGGGCGACCGGCCCGGAGAGCTTCCGCCGCGATCCCCTGCGGCTCTTGCGGGTGTTCCGCTTCGCCGCGATCCTTGACTGTGCGATCGAGGCCGAAACCCTGGCCCTGGTGGGCAAACAGAGCCATCTGGTGAGCGCGGTGGCGCCGGAACGGATTGCCCACGAGCTGGACCTGATCATGGCCTCGGACGCTGCCGCCGCCATGGTGCGGGCGATGGCGGCAAGCGGCCTGCTGTGGGCCATCATCCCGGAACTGGCCGTGGGCATCGGCATGGTCCAACCCAGGAGCCACCACCTCGATGTCTGGGAGCACAGCCTGGAGGCCCTGCGCCAGATGGGGCGGATCCTGGCCGCGCCGGCCGCGTTCTTCCCCGGCGCAGGCGAAGAGATGGCCGCCTTCCCGCGCCTGCCCCAGCAGCGGCTGCGGTTGCAGTGGGCCGCCCTGCTCCACGATCTCGGCAAACCGGCAACCCATGCGGTGCGCGAGGACAAGGGCGGCCGCATCACCTTCTACAACCACGACCGGATCGGGGCCGAGATGTGCGCCGACCTGGCCCTGCGGCTGCGCTGGAGCAACGAGGCCCGCGAACAGGTGGCCCGCCTGATCGAGGGCCACATGCGGCCCTTTCATCTCGCCAACGTCGCGCGGGCAGGCAACCTGACCCTGCGGGCCGCCATCCGGATGCTGCGGGCCGCCGGCGACGACCTGGAGGGGCTGTTCCTGCTGGCCATGGCGGACAGCCTGGCCGGGCAGGGCGTCGAACGGGTGGCGGGCATGGAAGAAGAGCTGGCCGCGCTGTACCGGCATCTGGCCCGGATCCGGGCCGAGCATGTGGCGCCGGTGCGCGCCGCGCCCCCGCTGCTGACTGGCACAGACCTGATCGACGCCTTGGGCCTGCCGCCGGGGCCGCTGTTCAAACGGATTCTCGCCGCCGTGGAGGAGGCCCGGATGACCGGCGAGGTGAGCGACGCGGCCGGGGCCCTGCAACTGGCGCGCATCATGGCGACGCAGGCCGGCGACGCCAAAACCGCATCGAGGTAGCGGCCATGCGCAAGGTGCAGGACTACTATTTCAAGAAGGCGAAGCAGGACAACTACCCGGCGCGGTCGGTCTACAAGCTGGAAGAGGCCCAGCTCAAACACCGGTTGCTCAAGCCCGGCCAACGGGTGCTCGACCTCGGCTGCCACCCCGGCAGTTGGAGCCTGTATGCCGCCGGCATTGTCGGCGAGAGCGGGCTGGTGGTGGCGGCCGACCTCCAGCGCACCGAAATCGCGGTGCAAAAACCCCATGCCGAAATCCATTGGCTCTGTTATGATGTCTGTTCTCGGGAATTCGTCGAATATCTGCGGCAGCACTGGCCGGGCTTTCATGTGGTTTTGAGCGACATGGCGCCCCGCACCACCGGAAGCCAGTATGCCGACCATCAGCAGTCGCTCCGCCTGGCGCGGCGCGTGCTCGAATTGGCCGCCCTGTTTCTTCATGAAAACGGCACCCTGTATTGCAAGGTCTTCCAGGGCGAGGATTTTCCCGAATTGCTCAAGGAATACAAACCACTGTTTGCGACCGTCAAGGTAGTGAAACCCCAAAGTTCGCGCCTGGAGAGCCGGGAGGTGTTCGTGCTCGGGCGAGGGTTCCGCCGGACGGGTGAACGGTCAGCAACGTAAACGAGAGTGAAGGAGTCGGAGCGTGTCGGGACATTCGAAATGGAGCACGATCAAGCGCAAGAAAGGGGCCAATGACGCCAAGCGCGGCAAGATCTTTACCAAACTGATCAAGGAGATCACCCTTGCGGCCCGGATGGGCGGCGGCGATCCCGAAGGCAACCCGCGCCTGCGGAGCGCCGTGGTTGCGGCCAAGGGCGAGAACATGCCCAAGGAGAATATCGACCGGGCCATCAAGAAGGGGACCGGCGAGATGGGCGGCGCGATCTACGAGGAGATCATGTACGAGGGCTATGGCCCCGGCGGGATTGCGGTTCTGGTTGAAACCATGACCGACAACAAGAACCGGACCGTGGCCGATGTCCGGCATTTTTTCGCCAAAAGCGGCGGCAACCTCGGCGAATTCGGCTGTGTGGCCTGGATGTTCGACAAGAAGGGAACCCTGTCGGTGGCCAAGGGCGGCGTGACCGAGGATGCGCTGATGGATCTGGTGCTGGAGGCCGGCGGCGAGGATGTGGTCGAGGAAGAGGACAGCTACCAGATCGTCACCGCGCCCGAAGCCTTCAACGATGTGGTGGATCGGCTGGAAAAAGGCGGGATCAAATTTTCCGATGCCGGTCTGGTCATGGCGCCCAAGAACAGCATCGAGGTCACCGACGAGAAGACGGCCAGGTCGCTGCTGCGCCTGCTGGAGAACCTCGAAGATCACGACGATGTCCAGAAGGTGCATGCCAATTTCGACATCGACGACAACCTGATGGACCAGTTGTCGTAACAGACCGCCCCGGTCCGAGGATGCGCATCCTGGGCATCGATCCCGGCTCGCGGGTCACCGGCTACGGCGTGGTCGCCGTGCGGGGGCACGAGTTGGGCTTTGTCGCCTGCGGCACCATCCGCACCGGTCAGGAGCGCGATTTTCCCCAGCGCTTGCTGACCATTTTTCAGGATCTGGGCGAGGTGATCCGCCTGCATGCGCCGGATGTGGCCGCGGTCGAAGACATGTTCGTCGACCGCAACCCGCGCTCGGCCCTCAAGCTCGGGCAGGCGCGGGGCGCGGCGGTGGTGGCGGCCCTGCACCACAGCCTTGCGGTGTACGATTATCCCGCCCGGCTGGTCAA
>WQUH01000268.1 GCA_009782165.1 Pseudomonadota bacterium
CGATCACCAGCGGCGCCTGCACCGTGGCCGGGCTGAACCTGCGCGCCGCCGCGGCCGCGGCCCGCGCCCGCATCGGCTACATGGCGCAGAAATTTTCCCTGTACGGCAACCTGACCGTGCTCCAGAATCTCCGCTTTTTCAGCAGCGCCTACGGGCTGACCGGTGCCCGCCGCCGCGACCGGATCGAATGGGCCCTGGCCACCTTTGCTCTGGCGCCGTACGCCGCCGCCGAAAGCCAGTCCCTGCCGCTCGGCTTCAAGCAGCGCCTGGCCCTGGCCGTGGCCCTGATGCACGGACCCGAGGTGCTGTTTCTCGACGAACCCACCTCCGGCGTCGATCCGCTGGCCCGCCGCGACTTCTGGGCCCAGATCAACAGCCTGGCCGACCAGGGCGTCACCGTGCTGGTCACCACCCATTTCATGGAGGAGGCCGAATACTGCGACCGGCTGGTCATCATGGCCGATGGCCGGGTGCTGGCCGAAGGCACGCCCGAGGAGATGAAGGAGCGCCACGGCGGCGGCCCGGACGGCGAAACCACGATGGAGGACGCCTTCATCAATCTGCTGCGCGACCATCAGACCGTGAGGGCCGGGTCATGAAACCGGGACCGCTGCTGCGCCTCAGAGGCATCATCCGCAAGGAATGGCTCCAGATCATCCGCGATCCGTCCAGCATTGCCATCGCCTTTGTCCTGCCCCTGGTGCTGCTCCTCATCTTCGGCTACGGGGTTTCCCTGGATGCCAAAAACATCCGGATCGGCCTGGTGATCGAGCAGCCGGACAGCGCCGCGCTCAGCTTTGCCGGGGGGTTTGAACACTCGCCCTACTTCGCCCCGGTCATGCTGCCGTCGATCCAGGAGGCGGAAAACGCCCTGCGGGCCTCGGCCATCGACGCCATCGTCTGGCTGCGCCACAACTTCGGCGCCGATTATCTCAGGCGGGAATCGCCGCCCATCGGCGTGCTCATCAACGGGGTCGACGCCAACACCGCCCGGCTGATCGAGGGCTATGTCCAGGGCATCTGGTCCGGCTGGCTGGAGCAGCAGGCGGAACGGGCCGGGATACGGCTGCGCTCGCCGGTGCAACTGGAGCCGCGCATCTGGTTCAACCCGCAGGTGCGCTCCACCGATTTCCTGGTGCCGGGCATCCTGGCCGTGGTCATGACCCTGATCGGCGCCCTGCTCACCGCCCTGGTGATCGCCCGTGAATGGGAGCGGGGCACCATGGAGTCCCTGCTGGTCACCCGGATTTCGGTGCGCGAGATTTTGCTGGGCAAGCTGATCCCCTATTTCCTGCTCGGCATGGGCGGCCTGCTGCTTTCCCTGGTCCTGGCCCACACCCTCTTCGCCGTGCCGGTGCGCGGCTCGCTCTGGCTGCTGCTCGCGGTCTCGGCCCTGTTTCTCTGGGTAGCCCTGGGCATGGGATTTTTTATTTCCACCATCGTCAAGTCGCAGTTCGTGGCCGCCCTGGTGGCCCTGGTCAGCACCTTTTTGCCTGCCTTCATCCTCTCGGGCTTCATCTTCGACATCCGCTCCATGCCTGTCTTCATCCAGGGCATCACCTACCTGATCGCGGCCCGCTACTATGTGGCCATCCTCCACACCCTGTTTCTGGTCGGCGACGTGTGGAGCGTCATTGTGCCCAATGCGGCGGCCCTGGCGGCGATGGGCTGCTTCTTCCACGGTCTGGTCTACCGCAAGACCAGGAAACGACTCGAATAGGCATTGCCGTGGGCCATCGTCTCCTTGCCTTGATCGTCAAAGAATTTCTCGCCCTGTTCCGGGACAGGAACAGCCGGATGGCGGTGATTGTGCCGCCGATCCTGCAACTGCTGATCTTCAGCTATGCCGCCACCTTTGATCTGGAACGCGCGCCTCTGGCCATCTGCAACGAGGACAGCGGTGAATTTTCCCGTGAGCTGATCGGCCGGTTCGAGCGGTCCCCGGCCTTCGAGGTGGTCGCATACCTGCGATCCGATGCGGAAATCAAACCCCTGGTGGACCGCAAGGATGTCCTGCTGGCGCTCCATGTCGGCCGACAGTGTTCGGCCAATGTCGCCCAGGGCGAGGGCTGCCCGGTTCAGGTGGCGATCGACGGCCGCAACTCCAACACGGCCATGCTGGCGCTCAACTATGTCCGCTCCATCGTCACCGACTTCAACGCCGAGCAGATCGAACAGACCGCCGGGGTCCGCCTGCCGGCGCAACTCGCCATGCAGGCCTGGTTCAACCCCAACCTGGAGAGCCGCTGGTTCATCGTCCCCGGCATCGTGGCCCTGCTGGCGATGGTCGTCACCCTGGTGGTCACGGCCCTGTCGGTGGCCCGCGAACGCGAGGCCGGCACCTTCGACCAGTTGCTGGTCACCCCGCTCCGTCCCTGGGAAATCATGATCGGCAAGGCCATGCCCGGCCTGATTGTAGGGGTCGGCGAGGCTACCTTCATCGTGGCCGTGGCCGTGGCCTGGTTCAAAATCCCCCTGGTCGGCAGCATGCTCTCCCTGTACCCGGCGCTGATCGTGTATGTGCTCTCGATCATCGGGGTGGGCCTGATGATTTCCTCCTTCTCCAACACCCTCCAGCAGGCCCTGCTGGGCTCTTTTTTATTTATCGTGCCCGCGGTCACCCTGTCCGGGTTCTCCACCCCGATCGCCAACATGCCGGAGTTCATGCAGACCCTGACCTACCTCAATCCCATGCGGTATTTCCTGACCGTGGTCCGTCGCGTTTTTCTGGAGGGCGCGGGTTTGGAATACTTCTGGCACGAACTGTGGCCGATGACCCTGATCGCCGCGGCGACGCTGGCGCTCGCCACCTGGCTGTTCCGCCACCGGATGTACTGAAGGGAGGATAAACGGATTGGACTTGTCCTATGCCGAACGCCCGGACAAAACTTCGGTCACCACGTCCGGTGCCTGCTCGATAACCTTGAGGTAGGCCCGCGCCGCTGGGTCCGGCACCCGTTTGCCCTGTTCCCAGTTGCGCAAGGTATGCAGCGACAGACCGAAGCGGGCGGAAAATGAAGCCTGCGACAGGCCCAGGCCCTGCCGGATGGCTTTGACGTCCACCGCAGCGGGAATATGGACCGTATAAGCATCCTTTGGCATTGCCCCTTGGGCGATAGCCACGGCTTCTTTCATGCTTTCGACAATGCGACCGCCGCTTTTCATGGTTCACCTCTT
>WQUH01000269.1 GCA_009782165.1 Pseudomonadota bacterium
CCGGTCTCTTCGGAGAGCAGTTGCTGCTCGCCGGCGCACTGGTTCTCCAGGGTGGCGACCTCCTGTTCCAGTTGTTCGATCTGTTCGATGAACTGGAGAATGCGGTCTTCGGTTTCCTTGACCAGCCGCTTGTTCTCTTCGATCTCTTTCAGCAGGGCCTGGTGTTCCCGGCTGGTCTGGACCTGCATCATCTTGTTCTGCCGATCCTTGACCCGCGCGCCCGCTTCGTCGTGCTCGGCCTTGGTCTCCGACTGCTTCTGGTTGAGCAGCTCGATCTTGTTGCGGAAGTGCGCAATCGCCTCCTGCTTCTCGGCGATCGCCTGTTCACGGCTGGCTATCGCGGTCTGGTACTTGGCGATGGCATGGTCGAACCCGGCAATCTCGCTGTCGATTGCCTGCAGTTTGATGAGTTTGAGTATTTCCTCTTTCAATGATGCGCTCCTCGATCGATGGGGCTGAAGTTAACAAAGGAAACAAAACGGGTAGGGAAAGGACGGACATGGTGCGCGGCGGCCTGAGCGGCAATGGCGGGGCAATGGGCGTTCATGCCAGGCGCAGTGGAGCTTGCTGGAGCGCGACCTCGACCGCGACGTCCCACGAATGGGCCGCGATCTGCTGCCGCAGCATGTTGCGAAAAACGGGCATAACGGGTTGCTCGGTGGCGAAATGGCCGGCATCGAGCAGCCACAGGCCGGCGTCCTCGGCCCACCGGGCCACCGCATGCTTGACCTCGGCGGTGATAAAGACCTCGGCGCCCTGAAGCAGGGCTGTTTCCGCCAGATCGGAGCCGGACCCGCCGCAGACGGCGACCGTTGCCACCTGTTCGGGGCGGCTGCCGGCCTCCAGGATCCAGGGCGGCGAACACGCCTGCCGCAGCCGGTCAAGCAGGGCGGCGGCGGCGATCGGTTCGGGCAGGACGCCGATCCGGCCGAGACCGCAGTCGGGCTCGTGTCCGCCGCGCGCCGGCGCCAGCGGCCGGACGCCGGTCAAACCCAGGGATTGGGCAAGGTGGTCGCTGACCCCGTTGCGGATCGAATCGAGATTGGTATGGCAGGCGATGACGCTGATCCGGTGGCGGGTGGCAACGGCGATGAATCGGCCAATGGGGGTGTCGGTGCGGATGGTTTTCAGCGGCCGGAAGAGAACGGGATGGTGGGTGACGACCAGGTCGAACTGGTCGGCAGCGGCCTGATCGATCAGCGCGGCAGTGGGATCGAGCGCCAGCAGAACGCGGCGCACGCGCTGATGCGGGTCGCCGACCAACAGGCCGATGTTGTCCCATTCCTCGGCCAGGTTTTCCGGGGCGATCTGCTGGAGGATTGTCAGGATGTCTCGGACGGTAGGCACGGGTTTTTCTCTACAATTTATGCTGTAAAGAAGAAGAGGCACATCCCTGGGGAGATGTACCTCTCGGTCAGCATGGTCGGCAACGGCCGGCGTTGGTGCAAGGCCGGCAGCCGCGAGCTGTTCAATGTCTTCACTGTTGGAGATGCGATGGCAAGGGCCGGGAACATTCGCTCCGCTCTTTCGAAAGAATGGTGGGCCCACCTGGACTCGAACCAGGGACCGACCGGTTATGAGCCGGTGGCTCTAGCCAACTGAGCTATAGGCCCTGATAGTATATCAAAACAATACATCATATCTGAAAATAGAAAAAGGTCAACTTATTTTCAAGGAGTCTCCGAAAAAATGAGTCGCCGGTCGAGAAAAACAGAGGCAGGACAAACGATTCCTGGCATAGTGGTCCAGGCGTGCATACGGTAAGCGCATCCGCGCGCCGCGCCGGCGAGTGTGTTCGTGCGGGCAGGGGATGCGACAAGAGGTGGGTCGATGCTGTATACCAATCTGCTGTATTTTCTGGTGGCGATTTTCATCTTCTCCACCAATACGCCCGCAACCAGGCCGGTCTTGCCGCCCCTGTGGACCCTGGCCTCCCTGGTGGGGGTGTACGGGGGATTTGCCTGGGCGGCGGCCTGGATGTTCGCCCGGTCGGCGGTTGGCGCGGCCGGCTATTGCGCGGCGGAAAAACGGCTGTCAGTGCTGGCGGTGCTGGTGTTTGCCGGTTGCGTGTACCTGCTCGATCTCAAATACTACCTGAGCCCCCTGTCCTGGGGCGGCTCGATGCCGGTTCTGGCCGATGTGGCCGGGCTCGGCTGTTTTTTTCTCCTCCTCATCCTGATGTGGCTGGCCGCCCGGCCGAGTTACCAGCGGCTCTTCCAGCGTTCGTATAGCCGCGGGGCCTTTGTCCGGGCCAACCTCAAGGCCAACCTCCCCATCGTCCTGCCCTGGCTGACGCTGTCCCTGGTCTTCGACTGCCTGCTGCTCCTGCCCATCCCCGGTCTGGCGGAAGCGCTGCGTTCGTCGTGGGGCGACCTGGTCCTGTTTGCCCTGTTCCTGGTGTTCCTGGTCCTGGTTTTTCCTCCCCTGGTCCGCACCCTCTGGGGATGCACGCCTCTGCCCCCCGGCCCGCTGCGGGACCGGCTCCAGGCCTTCTGCCGAGCCCAGCGGTTCGAGGCGGAGATCGTTGTCTGGCCGCTGTTCGAGGGCCAGGCGCTGACCGCGGGGATCATGGGCATCGTGCCCGGATTGCGCTATCTGCTGGTTACGCCGGCGCTGCTGGGAACCTTGAACGAGGAGGAACTGGACAGCGTCCTGGCCCATGAGATCGGGCATGTCAAGCACCACCATGTGCTGCTGTACGTCATGCTGTTCCTCGGTTTCAGCCTGTTGGCCGGAGCTGTGGCCAAAACCTTGCCGCACCTCATCCTGTCCTGCGACCTCTTCTACCGCCTGCTCTCCCATCTGTCGGTCGCGCCCGACAGGCTGCGGGACATCCTGGCCGGTCTGCCGCTGCTGCTGCTGCTCCTGATCTACTTTCGTTTGGTGTTCGGCTATTTTGTCCGCAACTTCGAACGGCAGGCCGATGCCCACGTCTTTCGGGTCATGGCAACGGGATGGCCCCTGGTTCACGCCTTCGAGAGAATCATCCTATCCGGCGGCGGCAGCCGGAAGGAGAAGAGCTGGCACCATTTCGGCATCGGCGAGCGGATCGATTTTCTCCAGCGCTGCGAGCACGACCGCGGCCTGATCGACCGGCATGGGCGCAGGCTGCGCCGCCATCTGCTCCTCTACTGCGTCTGCATCGCTTTGGGCGTCTTC
>WQUH01000270.1 GCA_009782165.1 Pseudomonadota bacterium
CCAAAGGAACAGTGTCAATGAACTCCACCATGAAGCTTAAAATCGGGCTTGTGATCCTCCTGCTGATCTTTTCCGGACTGGCCCTGACCCCTTCCCTGTATCACGACATGCCCGACTGGTGGAAAAAATATCTTGCCCCGGCCGGACTCAAGCTGGGACTGGACCTTCAGGGCGGCATGCATATCGTCCTCCAGGTCGACCTGGAAAAGGCCGCGGAAAATTCCCTCGATCTGGCAGCCTCGGATTTCAAGGCGGCCATGGCCGAGAAAAACATCAATGCGGTCCGGATGGAGACCGGCAATCCGAAATCGGTGCTGTTCACCCTGCCCAACATCGGCGCCATTGACACCATCAAGCAGATCCTGAGCGAGCGATTCCCCAATCTCGACAGCCAGGTTCAGGCCGAGGCCGGCACCTTTCCCCGCATCACCCTGCAACTGAAAAGCAGCGAAATCGACTTCATCCGAAAAAATTCGGTCAACCAATCGCTGGAGATCATCCGCAACCGCATCGATCAGTTCGGGGTCGCCGAGCCGATTGTCCTGCGCCAGGGAGACAACCAGATTGTCGTGCAGCTTCCGGGCGTCAGCGACCCGAAACGGGCCATGGACCTGATCGGCCAGACCGCGCAGCTCGAATTCAAGATGGTGTCCGAGGCCCCCGGACTCAACCTGCCCCAGATGATCGACGAGGTGATCAAGGCCGGCCAGTGGCGCGAGGGCGAGAGCAGAAAACAGCTCAACCTGGCGCTGCAGAACCGCTTGCCCCAGGGGACCGAGATCTATTTCGAAAAGACCGTCGACAAAAAGACCAAGCATGAGGCCAAGATTCCCATGCTGCTGGAAAGCCCGATCCTGATGACCGGCGAGATGGTGAAGAATGCCCAGGTCCGCATCGGCGGCAACTTCAACGAACCCTATGTCAGCCTGGATCTGACCTCGCGCGGCGGCCAGGTTTTTGCCGCCCTGACCGAGAAAAGCGTCGGCAAACGGCTGGCCATCGTGCTCGATGAAATCGTCCGCTCGGCGCCGGTGATCCGGGAAAAAATCCTGGGCGGCAGCGCCCAGATCTCAGGCAGCTTCACCCACAACGAGGCATCGGATCTGGCGATTGTCCTGCGGGTCGGCGCCCTGCCGGCGCCGGTCGACATCGTCCAGAATCTGACCGTCGGCGCCAGCCTCGGCCAGGATTCCATCCACAAGGGCCTGTATGCCGGTCTGTTCGGCACCCTGATGGTTGTCGTGTTCATGGCCATTTACTATCGCCTCTCCGGGGTGATCGCCAATGCCGCCATGGTGTTGAACATCATGCTGCTGTTCGTCGGCCTGGCCCTTTTGGGCGCGACCCTCACCCTACCCGGCATCGCCGGTATCATCCTCTCCATCGGCATGGCCGTTGACGCGAACGTCCTGGTCTACGAACGCATGCGCGATGAATTCGCCCTGGGCAAGTCGCTCCGGGCCGGGGTGGACGCAGGGTTTGACCGGGCCTTCTGGAGCATTGTCGACGGTCATGTCACCACCCTGATCACAGCCCTGGCGCTCTTCCTGTTCGGGACCGGCCCCATCAAGGGATTTGCCATCACCCTCACCCTGGGCCTGATCCTCAACCTCTTCGCGGTCCTGTTCTGTTGCCGGCTGGTGTACGACATTCTGTTCCACTATAAAAAACTCAAGCAGTTGCACTTCCTCCATGTGGTGAACAAATCGCATTTCGATTTCATGCGGATGAGGAAAATAGCCTTCACCATTACCGCCGCCCTCTCGCTGATGGGCATCGTCGCCTTTGTGCAGATTGTGAGAGGCAACGCCAACTTAGGCGTCGATTTCTCCGGCGGCGCCTTGCTGCAGTATAAGGCCCAGAAGCCTTTTGCCCTCGATGCGATCCGCGACGCCCTGACCGAGCACGGACATCCGGGGCTCGAACTCCAGGAGGTGACCGGCGAAAACCGCCTGATTATCAAGATCAAGAAATCGGAAGAAAAGGTGGGCAATTTCAGCGAGGAGATCACCGCGATTCTGCAGAAGGAACAGGCCGACACCGGGTTCTCCCTGGAAAGCAAATCGGAGATAGGCGCCTCGACCTCCGCCGATTTACGCAACAAGGCGGTTGTGTCGATTGTCATGTCCGTGATCGGAGTCTTGATCTATTTGGCGCTTCGCTTCGATTTCCGTTTCGGGGTGGCGGCGGCGATCGCCACCCTGCATGACGTCCTCGCCGTGCTTGGCATCGTCTGGCTGCTCGACAAGGAGATGACGCTGCTCATCGTCACCGCCCTGCTCACCCTGGCCGGCTATTCGCTCAACGACACGGTGGTCATCTTCGACCGTATCCGGGAAAACCAGCAGAAGGATCCGGAGCTTGGACTCTACGAAATCATCAACAACTCCACCAACCAGGTCTTGGCGCGTTCGATCATCACGGTGCTGACCGTGATGTTCACGGTCCTTTCCCTGTACTTCTTCGGCGGTCCGGCGCTCCATGACTTCTCCTTCGCCCTGCTGATCGGTCTGCTGGCCGGCACCTTTTCCTCCATCTTCGTGGCCAGCCCGTTGCTTGCCGTCAGGTGGAGGCGCGCCGCATGACCTCGCCATCCCTGCCCGATCATGTGCGGCCGGTCAGCGCGGAGCAGGGCTTGGTCTTTGCCTGCCATCCGGGGGTTTCCTGCTTCACCCACTGCTGCCGCGAACTGGATCTGGCCGTCAGCCCGTACGATGTGCTGCGCCTGAAACAGCGGCTGCGGCTCAGTTCCAGCCAATTTCTCGACCGCTATGTCATTGTCGAGTGGGACGAGCAGTGTGTCTTCCCCACCTGCTATCTCACCATGGTGGATGACGGCCGGGCCTCCTGCGTCTTTGTGGGCAGCCAGGGATGTTCGGTGTACGACGATCGGCCCGGAAGCTGCCGCGCCTATCCGTTGGGCCGGGGCGTTGCCAGGGGCGACGACGGCGTGCCGGTGGAATCGCTGGTTCTGCTGGGCGAGCCGCATTGCCGGGGATTTGCGGAGGCATCCAGTCAGACGGTTGCCGCCTACCTGCGCAGTCAGGAGCTGGAGGTCTACAACCGGTTCAACGATGCCCTGCTGCCCCTGGTGCAGCATGCCGCCATCCTGGCCGGCGCCTTTCGTCCCACCCGGCTGCAACTCGACCAGTACATGCTGGCCCTGTACGACCTGGATAACTTCCGCCAGGAAATGGCCAATGGCCGCGTGGCCCTGCACGCGCCCTTGACCCCGGCGCAACTCGCCGGGCTGGCCGGCGATGACGGGCAACTGCTGCTGCTCGGCATCCGCTGGCTGCTGCAGGAATGGTTCGGCGAATAGCCTTCGGACCATGGCTGCGCCGTCGATGACGATTGCCGATCTCCTGGCCTCCGACCTCCTTGAGCGGCTCAGGCTGATCGCGCATTCCTTTTGTGTGGCCGAAGGCGGCTCCCATGGTCCCGACCACAGCGAGCGCGTCCTGCGCACCGCCTTGAGCATCGGCGAGCGGATGGGCGCCCGGCTCGATATTCTCGCGCCGGCGGCGCTGTTGCACGATATCGGCCGCAGGGAAGAGAGCGCCAGTCGAGGCCGGGTTTGCCATGCCCGGCTCGGGGCCGAACTCGCGCCCCCGCTGCTGCGCGATCTGGGGTATACGGAAGAGGTCATCGAGGCAATCTGCCACTGTATCCGCAGTCACCGTTTCCGCGGGGCAGTGCGTCCGGCCACCCTGGAGGCGGAGATCCTCTACGATGCCGACAAGCTCGATTCCATTGGCGCGGTCGGCATCGGGCGGGCCTTTCTTTTTGCCGGTCAGATCGGCGCCCGGCTGCACAACCCGGAACTGGAGCTGACCGCTGCCGCGCCCTATTCCCTGGAAGATACCGCCTACCGCGAGTTTCGCGTCAAGATGTCGCGGGTCCGCACCCACATGCAGACCACGGTGGGACGGGAAATGGCCGAACAGCGGCACGCCTTCATGCAAACCTTTTTCGATCAACTCACCAGGGAAACCCGCGGCATGGCGCCGTGATTCCCGCCAGCGCCTGGACGACCCCATGCTCAAACTTGTCGTGTTCGACTGCGACGGCGTCATGTTCAGTTCCCGGGAGGCAAACCGGCACTACTACAACGACCTGCTCGCCGCCTTTTCCTGCCCGCCGATGAGCGAAGCGGAACTGAACTATGTCCATATCCACAACGTGCACAGCTCGATCGCCCACGTCTTCCGCAACCACCGCCAGATCGCCCCGGAATCGATCGAGGCCGTGCGCCTCCGGCTCGATTACGCGCCCTACCTGCGCTTCATGACCATGGAGCCCGATCTGCTCCGATTTCTCGCGCTGATCAGGCCCTCGTATCGGACCGCCATTTCAACGAACCGCACCGACACCATGGAGCTGATCCTCGACACCTTCGCCCTGCGGCCCTGGTTCGATATGGTGGTGACCGCCCTCAACGCCCCGCGTCCCAAGCCGGCGCCGGATGGATTGTTCATGATTTTAGACCACTTTCGCCTCCGGCCGCAGGAGGCCATTTACATCGGCGATTCGGCGGTCGATCAGGAACACTGCGCCGGGGCAGGGGTCGACCTGATCGCCTTCAGGAACAGGGCGCTTGCCGCCCGCTATCATGTGGATGACTTTATGAGCATTGCCGAACTGCCGCCCCTGCGCGCCAAGGGCTAGGCAATGAAGAAAGGAGATTTATTCGCTCTCGTCGAGCCTGCGCAGCCCTTCCATGAGGATCATCATGAAGTCGCCGAGTTCCCGCACGTTCATCAGTGCGTCCTGCAGGCCGGGGATGAAGTGGAAGGCGCCTTTTTTCTGGGAGAGTATGGCGTAGATCGCTTCCTGATTGTCGAGATCCTCATAGCGGGCAGCCAGCAGCCCTCCCTCCCGAAAGGTAACCCGAGCCGAGCCGGTTTCAAACTCAAGGACGAGTCTGCCGGTTTTCTGGTGCATGTGAAAGACTTGCAGCAATTCCGCCGGGGCAATGGCGTCAAGCTGTCCGCTGATCACCGATTGCGTGTTCTCCGCAAGAGCGGCGGCATGTTTGCCCACACTGCTGGCGATCGATTTATTGGTCAACTGAAATTTGATCAGACCGGTACAGCCCCCGCAGGTGAAGACGGTGTTGCGCTGTTTGGCAAATCCTGCGGATGCATGGGGCATGAGGGTGAACAGCAGACTGGTGAGCTCGCGCACCAGAATGAGACAGGCCGAACGGCTCAGCGGCAATTCGACCGCCTTGTCCGTCAAAAGAAAGCCCTCTTCCTGGGTATAGAAGGGGCAATTCCTGGCATTGATAATCTCGAATGCGGCTTGGAAGGGTTTCATCGGCCTCGGCGCCTTGGCGGTTGCGTTGCTTCCTATCAGTGTACACGCGAACGGTTTCCCACTCAAAGAAATCTTCGCCGAGACCCGATTGCCTGACGATTTTTCGCATCCTGTGCAAAGCGCGCTTGTGTCCCCTCTCGTAATGATTTACAATTTGGTATATGATGTCTGCCTGTCGATGCGCTTGAGGGTTCCTTTCACCTCGACCGACACGCCTGCCCGGCACCGGCATTGCACAGCTTCACATCACAGGTAATTTTATGGCTATAGGCTCTCAACAACAGGTAGCTGAGGATTATGAGCAACTCAAGGAAGTCCTTGAGTTGTATCCCAACATCTCCATCGTCAGAACCGAGGGCCAGCCCCCCGCCAATTACGAAATTGAATATCACCTCCGCGGCTATATCAAGGAAGACGACAACAGTGTCGGGATCGGCCAGACCCATCGGGTCCAGCTCAGCCTCCCCTTCGGCTACCCTCACTTCGCTCCGATCGCCAAGCCTCTGACCCCCATTTTTCACCCCGATTTCGATCCCGCCGCCATTCGTTTGGCCGACCGCTGGCAGCAAAATCCATCCTTGCCCGAGTTGGTGCTGCATATTGGCGAGATGATTTGCGGCCTCGTGTACAACCTCGAAGATCCGTTCAATCAAGAGGCCGCCGATTGGTATAAACTCCGACAGGACCAACTGCCGCTCGACACCCTCAGTGTTGCCGATATCGAACCGATAGACATTCATCTTCCCGACCTGCTGGATGATAAGGATGTGGTGGATGAGGCGGAGGATGAGGCGGAGGATGAGGCGGAGGATGAGGCTAAGGCCGAATATAAGGCTGAAGCGGAGTATAAGGCTGGGACTAAGTATACGGCTGGGGCGGAGTATAGGGCTGAGGCGGAGTATAAGACCAAGGCGGAGTATACGGCTGAAGCGGGGTATAAGGCTGAGGCCAGGGACGAGGATGAGGTCGAAGACGAGGACGATGATCTCTTCAGCTCGCTCAGGCTGGAACGAGATTGTTTGCCCGATGGCCAGAACCCGGCCGACAGCGCCAGTGTTCACCGCATCCGCACGCTGGTCGACGAGAACCACATCTTTACCGCCAACAGGATGATGTCCGAGTTGCCCGAGGACACCCCCTTTCCCGACCGGGAGGAGATCCAACTGCGTATCGCCAAGGTTCTCCGCAAAAGCGACCAGTTGTTCCAACTGGCGGAACAACTCGAGTCGACAGCCAAATTTGGCGAGGCAATGGAGGTGGCGGACATTCTCCAGAACCTCGCCGCCGATGTGCCAGGTGTTGATATACTCAAAGCCAGACTGCAGCATGCCATGCAACTGGCGCCGTCGACAGCGGGCAGGCTCGGCAGGCGGGCGGCGACGCCGGAGGAGCGGGCATCTTCGCCCCTGTCGCCCTCCATCAAGATGCCGGGCAAACCCTTGGCCTGGCTCAGCGCCTTTTCCAGACCCATCATGGCGGCCATTCTGATCCTGGCCATCGCCATCCTGACCATCTCCCTGTATTTCAAGGACCAGAACACCCTCAGCCAATCGCAGGCCAACGTGCTCAAAGGGAAGATGCTCATCGAGAAAAAACAGTTCGATCAGGCGGCCGAGACCCTGGAAGAGGCAAAAGCCATTTTGTCCGATCTGTCTGTCCTGCGTTTTCGCAAGAGTTCCCAGGAACAGGCCGTCGATGCCCTGATCTCCTCCACCGAGTTGCAGGAGGGCTTGCAGGGCCGCGTGCTGTATCAGGGAGAGTATATCCCGACCGGCGATGCCGTCGCCTCGGAGGAATTGGCGGTGCTGGCCGACCAGGCGCAATCGCTTGCCGGCCAGAACAAGATCGTTGAGGCGCTCGGCCTCTACCGTCAGGCCCTGAAATTTGCCACCGACCGCAACCTCAGTAAGCAGCAGGCAGCGCTCAACGAAATGATCCAATCGCTGGAGTTGCGGCAGGCCCTTGCCACCGCCGAAAAAGCGGAGCAGGGCAAAAACTGGGACGAGGCCGCGAGCGCCTACCGCAAGGCATTGACGCTTTCCGGCAAGATGATGAGTCTGGGGACGACGAGCGACATCACCAGCCGAATGACGGCCGCCACCTTCCGCCACGAGCTCGACCAGTCCAAAAAGGCCTTCACCCAGTCACAGTGGCGGGATACCATCAAATACCTCGAACAGGCGCAGCAGGCCATCGATGCCAATCCCAGCGTGGTGAGCGACAAGGAACGTCAGGATCTGCACCGGCTTCTGATCAATTCCCGGCTGTATCTCATGCTGTCCACAGCCCGGGAGGCATTTCAGCAAAAGAATTGGGCCCTGGCCATAGACGAGTATCAGAACGCCCTGAATGTCTTGGCCAGCGCCCCGGGAACCGCGGAGAATCTCCATGGCGAGTCGGTCAGTAAAATCGAAAAGACCCTCCTCATGGTGAAAATCGCCCAGATTCAGGACCAGATCGTCGTGACCGAGGGCAAAGAAGATCCGGCCAGGATTCTCGACCGTTACCGGGATATTCAGCGACTGATCAAAGAAAGCGCATACCAGGATGACTCTGCGGTCAAAAATGTCGCGCAGAAAATCGCCGAAAAAGCGGACAAACAGCAGGAGTTGCTCATCCAGCGCGAGAAGATTGCCTGGCTGGAAGAACATTTTGAAGAAATTTTCCGCGCCAATTTCCCGACCTTCAAGGGCTCCAAGATTTCTCAGCCCAAGGCCGTGTTCCTGAGAAAAGTCGGTGGGCGTCTGGTCTTTACCCTGACCTGCCTGGAGCGGAGTCCGGGAAGCTCGTCAAAATTGGAATTGAATTACCAGTTCGATCCTGCCAACGGCAGATGGTCGACATACAATGACTGAGCCGGCTGCACGGCTGTGCGGCGCCTTGACGTTCGCCCCGTGATAACGCCTGGCGGAAGCGGCATGGCGCCGCGAATCGGCATCAGATGTTGAACCGGATATTGAGGATGTCGCCGTCGGCAACCACATAGTCCTTGCCCTGCACGTACAGTTTGCCCGCCTTTTTCAGTTCCGCTTCGCTGCCCAGAGCGACCAGCTCGTCGTACTTCATCACCTCGGCGCGGATGAACCCCTTCTGCAGGTCGGTATGGATGACGCCCGCCGCCGCCGGAGCGGAGGCATTGATCCGCGCCAGCCACTGGTGCACCTCGTCCTTGCCGACGGTGAAAAACGAGATGCGGCCCAGCGCCTTGAGACAGAGCGAGGTCAGCACCTCCAGGGCCGGCTGCCCGATGCCGAGGTCGCGCCGGAACTCCTGCCGTTCCTCTTCGTTGTCCAGCAAAACGATTTCAGCCTCGACCTTGGCGGACACGACCATCGCCTCCATCCTGCCGGCAGCGCACAGATCGCGCGCCTGGGCGAGCAAGGCAGCGTCGCCCGCCTGCCCTTCGCCGACATTGAACACCAGGATCATGGCCTTGCGGGTGATCAGGGGGTA
>WQUH01000271.1 GCA_009782165.1 Pseudomonadota bacterium
ATCTCGTTGAGCGCGCCGGGGCGGTTGATCAGGCCGATGAGGATCGAGGTCTTGTCGCAGCCGCTCTTCTTGGGCGATTTGCGGCCGATGACCAGAAAGCGGGTGGTGTTGCCCTGATAGTCCTCGATGCCCGGAACCACCACCTGGAGGCCGTAGGTGTTGATGGCCAGCGAACTGGCGATGGCGCCGATGTTGGGGTTGTTGGCGGCCATCTGGGCGGCGGTGCCGGTGGAAAAGACATCCAGGGTCGGGATCTTGGGCAGGTTCTTCCGCAGCCAGTTGCGGCATTGGGCCAGGGGCTGGGAGTGCGAGGCCACGGTCTGGATATCCTCCATGTTGCCGGAACGGTTGACCAGGTTATGGGTGATGGCCAACTGGATCTCGCCGCAGATCTTGATCTTGACCCTGAGAAAGGCGTCCAGGGAAGAGGTGACCGCGCCTTCGATGGAATTTTCCACCGGGATGATGCCATACTGGACCCGCTCCTTCTCCACTTCCTCGAAAACCTCGCCGATCGATTCCATGGGCCGGTAGTCGGCGGTCTGCCCGAAGTACTTGACCCCGGCCAGATGGGAAAAGGTGGCCTCCGGGCCGAGATAGGCGACCGAGGCCGCGCGTTGCGACAGGCGGCAGGTGGTGATGATTTCGTGGAAGATCGAGCGCAGCGCCTTGTAGGGAAAGATGTCGTTGTTGTTTTTCCGCAGGCGTTCGTAAATCTCCAGTTCGCGCTGGGGATCCCATTTGGCCCGGTTGGTTTCGTCTTTGAGCAGACCGATGGCCTTGGCGCATTCGAGCCGCTCTTTGAGAAGCTCCAGCACGGTATCGTCGATCTGGTCGATGCGCTGGCGCATCTGGGAAATGGTTTGTTGTTGGTCCATGGTTCCAGGAAGGGGGAAAATACTCGAAGCAACCAGGGGGTGCGCGCCATGCGCACGGTTTACCGCCCCTGTCAAAGGGTGCCACTATAGCACTGTTCAATGGTATTGAAAAGAATTTCGACGAAGGGCACGTTTGCGGATATCCAGAGGATGGCGTGGCGGCAGCTTGCTGCTATGATGTGGCCCTTCGATGTGTGCTACCACTGCCGCTGCAATACTCCAACGGGCAGGTTCAGCGCTGTTGCCAACCGTTCGGCCACCGCCTTGCCGATGGGCCGCCGACCATTTTCGATGTCGGAGATATTTTTCCGCGATACCCCGGCTGCCTCTCCCAACTCCGCCTGCGTCAACCCTGCATTTTCCCGCCGCAGGCGCAATCTCCTGCCCGGTGTCATCGTTGCCTTTGCCTCTTTATACCAGGCGGTTTCCGTGGCGATGACCATCTCGTCATCATCGCGTACTTCTACGTTGCCATACTCGCTGTCGAGCCAGGTCAGCAACTTCTCCGGGATGTCTTCGCCCTCGATGCGGAGTTCAGTATGGGGCGTTTTCACGACTGCCAACATAGTACACCTCAATTTCGATAGTTCCCGCTTCATGCCGCCAGCAGGCGACCCAGTGATAACTGAGATGGCAATGATGCTCGTTTGACGACAGGGCGCTGTAGTTTCGCCATTCCGGCCGCACTGGCCCGAATTCCTGCAAGTCGTCAATCAGGTCGGCGAGAAGGTCGCGCTCCCGCGTTGGCATCTTTGCCGCTCGCCGTTCGACCCGCCTCTTCATTGTCACCACATACGTTGTTTTCATGCTTTATTGTACTCACAAAATGAGGACAAAACAAGCAGGGAAAACAAGAGCGGGGTCGATTGTCTGGTCCTGCCGCAGGTGGACGGCTTCACATTCCGGTCGTTGAGGAGCACGGCCTCGGGCGAGGTTTTTTGTGTATGTGATGGATCGGGACGGAGATACGCGGTCGGAGCGACGGGGCGATGGGTTCTCAGTTGGCCGTGGCGCAGTGCGGCGTCACGCTGCGGTTTGGCCGGCGGTACGGGTGAAAAAGAGCTGCCAGGATTCGGAGGCGTTGTCGATGGTCGCGCCGATGGTTTTGCCGTCCCGTTCGATCCGTTCCCAGCGCGGTTTGATATGGAGGACCGGCAATCCGGGGTTGTCGCTGGAAAACACGGTCAGGCGCTCGGCATCGTGGTAGAGTTGTTCGGGCAGATGGCGCAGGCAGATGCCGACGGGAGAGATATTGTCGATCTCGGCCGTGGCGCACAGGCAGCCGTCTGTCACCCGCACCTGGGTGCTCTGGACCGGGACGCGAAAATGGTGGCGATTTTCCACCTGGGGCGCGGCTGGCGCGGCGGGGTTGGCATCGACCGTCTGTTCGGGCCGTAAAAGAAGCAGGTCGGCGGATTGCCGCCATTGCCGCACCACCTGCATCAGGCGGGCAAACGGTGGTTGGTCCGGCAAGGAAATGCCGTTGTTTCGGTGAGATGTTATCATATCTGTTCAGGGAAACAGAGAACTGTTGTCGCGTTGGTGAGGATGCACAATTCATTGTATAATACCGACGGGAAATGGCAAGGCAAAGAAAAACAGTGCAAAGAAATTATCCGATGACGAAATGTATCCTATCACCGAGGCAATGATCCCGGTTGAACAGCAAGGATTGCATGTTGTCTGCGTTATTTTTATTTTGTAAAATCAACAAGATATTATTTTGTCGAGTCTGGGTCGACGCCACCTTGGCGGGCAGTGGGCCGATCGGATCAGAGGAGCGAGGACCATGGAAAACGTAATCGTACTGGCCACCGGCAACCGGAATAAGTTTGCGGAATTGCGACAGGTGCTCGGCACTCTGCCGGTCGCGATTCGCGGGCTTGCCGATTTCCCTCCGGTGCCCGAGGCCGTTGAAGACGGCGCCACCTTCCAGGAGAACGCCTACAAAAAGGCAAGCTATTACGCCAAACTGTTTGCTGTGCCCTGTCTGGCCGACGACTCCGGTCTGGTGGTCGATGCCCTGGGCGGCAGGCCAGGCGTCCATTCGGCGCGGTATGCCGGGCCCGCGGCCACGGATGGGGCAAACTGCGAGCGGCTGCTTGAGGAAATGGCCGGCCTTGCCGACCGGGCCGCCCATTTTGTCTGCGTGCTCACCCTGGCGGCTCCGAACGGCGCGAGCCTGTCATGGGAAGGCCGGTGCGATGGCGAAATCATTTCCACCCGGCAAGGAGAACACGGATTCGGCTACGA
>WQUH01000272.1 GCA_009782165.1 Pseudomonadota bacterium
CGCTGTTCGTAGAAACCGGAATTGACGGTTGCCCTGGTGCCGATGATGCCGATCCGGCCGGTGGCGCTGATGGCCGCCGCCTTGGCCACCGCCGGAAAAATGACGTCGACGATGGTCTGGCTGTAGTGGCCGCGCAAAAAGGTGGAGGCCGTGCTTGCCGCGGAATTGCACGCGATCACGATCAGCCTTGCCCCCTGGCGCAGGAGAAAGTCGGTGTTCCGCTGCGAGTATTCGGTGATCATGGCCGGACTCTTGGGACCGTAGGGCATGCGGGCAAGATCGCCGAGATACACCAGAGGATAGCCCGGACAGCACTGTTCAATTGCCCGGGCCACGGTCATGCCGCCGACGCCGGAATCAAAAATACCAATCATTTTCTTCTGTTGATGAACGACAAAGAGGAACGGTCGAGATGTGTGGGGAAAGGCGACGTGGGCGCAAATCTACTGTGAATGAGGCGGAACCACAAGGCAGAAATGACAGGAGGGCTGTCTGACTGGAACAGACCGCATTCAGGCGATGGCGCGGGCCGCCATCGCCTGAATGTCCGGGAGAGCGCCGCCGGATGCGGCAGGCATCATTTTTTTCTGGGTTTGTCTTTGGTCCGCATTTCAATAGCCTTGCGCAGGTTGTCAGGCAAGCCTCTTTCCTTGCCCGACTGCGAGCGTTTTTCCGAAAGCACTTTGGCGCACAGCGGCTGACGGGCGGAAAAACCGTGTTTCTTCCGATATTCTTTAGAAGTAAGGCCATGTGATTTAAGATGCTTCGGCGACAGCATCTTGAACTCCTGGCCGCATTCCAGGCAAATAACTTTATTTTTCTGAATCGATTTTTTAGGATCGATAACAGGGTTGGTCTCTTCCGGCTCTGGTTCAATGACGACCGATTCCAACTCTTGCAGAGACTTAAGGGTTTGAAATGTGTCATTAAGAGCGGATTTGATCTCTTCTGTGGTCATTTGCTTGGTGCTGATCTGGGATTGAATGATCTCCGCAGTCATTTCAACGAGCGATTTACTCATCTTTCTCTCCTGATGAAAAAATTAAATAGGGTCTGCGCCTTTGCTTCTAATTTGTTACTGTGATCATAGGACAAGAAGACAATCAACGCAATTCTTTTCTGCTGTTATAGAAAAAATACGGCGCGGCACCCCTTGGTCGGAGTTTCTCTTGTTGTACGCCTGATCGATTGAACCAAAATGGAAAAGCCCCTATTGCTGTTGCCAAAAGCAGCATGATGCTTTCCGGGTGCCTTAAATATACGGGCGGAATGTCCCTGACACGGGTGTTGACAGCCTGTTGGGGAGGCATTATTGTTGCCTCTGCTTTGGTGCTTTGGCTTTGTATTCAACCTACCTATGGAATAATAGAGAGAGAATTGCGGGGTGAGATCATGCCGGTGTACGAGTATGAATGTAGCGGATGCCAAAAGATTTTAGAGGTGCAGCAGCGCATGACCGACGAGCCGCTGTCGGTTTGTCCGGAGTGCGGCGCGGGCATGCGTAAACTGATCTCGAGAACTTCGTTTCTGCTCAAGGGAGGGGGTTGGTATACCGACGGGTACAGCAATGGGAAGACATGCGCGCCCTGTGCCGAGTCCGATAGCGCGCCATCGTGCCCGGCCGGTTCCGGCAGTTGCTGTTCTTCATGCCCGGCTGCCACCTGACCGGCGGATCGGCTCATCGTCACCCAAACCCGGCCAGCGGCCGGGTTTTTTCGTTTTGCGCTGCCGGCGATCATCACCGGGTGATGATCGCCATGGCATCGCCATAGGAAAAAAAGCGATACCCGGCGGCCACCGCTTCCCGATAGGCCGCCAGCATCCGCTCCCGGCCCGCAAGGGCCGAGACCAGAAACAGCAGCGACGATTTGGGCAGGTGGAAATTGGTGATCAGGTTGTCCACCACCCGGAACCGGTAGCCCGGATAAATAAACAGATCGCATTCCCCGCTGCCCGCCCGGACATGGCCTTGCCCATCGGCGGCAAACTCGAGCGTCCGCACCGTGGTGGTCCCCACCGCCCAGATTCTTCCTCCCCTTAGCCTAACCTGCCGGACGGCCTCCGCCGTTTCCTCCGGAATTTCGACATATTCCCTGTGGATGGCATGGTTGCGGATATCCTCGCTGCGCACGGGCGCAAAGGTGCCGTAGCCGACATGGAGCACGATGGCGGCTATCGCGACCCCCTTGCGCCGGATGGCGGCCATCAGCTCATCGCTGAAGTGGAGGCCGGCGGTCGGGGCCGCGACCGAACCGGTCTGGCGCGCATAGCGCGTCTGGTACCGATGCCGGTCCTCGCCCAGGCTGCCGTCCGGCCGGCTGATATAGGGAGGCAGCGGCATCTGGCCATACTCTTCCAGCACCTGCTCCAGAGCCTGTCCCTGTTCCGGTTGATACCGCAAAGTCACCTCTGCCTTGCCGTCCTCAAGGATGCGGTCGATGCGGGCCTGCAAGCGCGGGCCGAACTGGAGCAGGCTGCCGGCCTTGGGCCGTTTCGAGCTTTTGATCAGGGCTGTCGCCGTTGCCTCCCGCCATGATGGATCTGGACTGTTTGCCACGGATGGACGGGGAAAGGCCAGGAGAAACAGTTCGACCTTGCCGCCGGTCTCCTTGCTGCCCAGGAGCCGGGCGGGGAAGACCCTGGTGGTGTTGATCACCAGCAGATCCCCGGCGTGGAGATAGTCGATGAGGTCGGTGAACTTCCGGTGGCCCAGCGGGGCGGCTTGGCCCGCAAGAACGAGCAGGCGGGACTGGTCGCGTTGCGGCGCCGGAAACTGGGCGATCCGGTCGGCAGGCAGGTCGTAGTCGTAATCGTCCAGACAGTACGAGTGGTCGGTCATGGTCAAAAGCGGGCTGGCGGGTTGCGGGTGATTTGCTTGCAAAGCACGATAACCTACTTTACATTGCGGCAAAAGTCTTGACCGAAAGGACCGGATGGCCGCGTGCCGACGGTCTGTCGATGCCGACCGTATCCCTGGGAGTACCGTGTTCCTGGCAACCGCTGCGACTGATTTTGAGATGGAGCCGTTTCGGCGCGCCTGCCCGCAGGCCGTGTGCCCCACCCTGGTGACCGGGGTCGGGCCGGTGGAGGCGGCGGTGAGCCTGACCGCCTTTTTGGCCGCCACC
>WQUH01000273.1 GCA_009782165.1 Pseudomonadota bacterium
GGATGCAGACGGCCGCCTGCCAAAGTCAGGCAGCGGTCCATGGCGCGGGCCAAATCCATGTTGTGGGTGACCATGACCACGGCCAGGCCAAGTTTTTTACTCAACTCGCGCAGCAGGGCAAAGACCCGGTGGCCGCTGGCCGCATCGAGATTGCCGGTGGGTTCGTCGGCCAGCAGCAGGGCCGGGGCCATCACCAGGGCGCGGGCCAGGGCCACCCGCTGCTGCTCGCCGCCGGACAGCTCGCCGCTGCGGTGGTGCAAACGTTCGCCGAGACCCACCCGTTCCAGCAGATGCCGCGCGTCCTCCTGAAGGACCAACCGCGGCCGGCCGTCGATCAAACCGGGCATCATCACGTTTTCAAGGGCGGTGAATTCCGGGAGCAGGTGGTGGAACTGAAAGATGAAGCCGATGTGGGCATTGCGGTGTCCGGCCAGGTCCGGCTCGTTTGCGCCGGTCAATTCGCGGCCGCGAAAGAAGAGTTGGCCCGAGTCCGGCGCGTCCAGGGTGCCCAGGATCTGGAGCAAAGTGGTCTTGCCTGACCCCGAGGCCCCGACGATGGCGACCATTTCGCCGGGCTGGACGGCGAGATCGACCTGGTCGAGCACCACAATGGTGTCGCTGCCGCTGCGGTAGGAGCGGCTGAGGGCGCAGGCCCTCAGGAGCGGGGAGCCGTCATTCATAACTCAATGCCTCCGCCGGCCGGACCCGCGACGCCTTCCACGAGGGGTACAGGGTGGCGAGCAGGGTGATGAGAATGGCGGACACCGCGATTACGGTCACATCGAGCGGCACCACCTTGATCGGCATGGTGGACATGGGGTAGACATTGCTTGGCAGCTCGATGATCTTGTAGCGCTTGAGCAGGGCGCACAGTCCCAGGCCGCCGGCCACGCCCAGCACCGTGCCGGCGAGGCCGATGACCATGCCCTGGTAGAAAAAGATGCGCATGATGGCGCGGGTGGTGGCGCCCATGGATTTGAGGATGGCGATGTCCCGGTTCTTTTCCATGACCATCATGATCAGGGCGCTGATGATGTTGAGCGCCGCCACCAGGATAATCAGATCCAGGGCGATGAAGATGCCGAGTTTTTCGAGTTTGAGCGCGGCGAACAGGTTCTGGTTGAGCTGCATCCAATCGCGCGCCGCATAACCCTGGCCCAGGGCCTGCTGGATGGCGGCGGCTGTCCGGTTGGCCAGATCGATGTCCTTGACCCTGACCTCGATGCCGTGCACGCCCAGGCGGAGATCGGTGAGACTGCGGGCGGTGTCCAGATTGATGTAGGCCATGGTGGAGTCGTACTCGAACATCCCGGTGGCAAAGATGCCCGCCACCACGCAGGTGCGGACCTTGGGCAGGATTCCCATGGGCGACAGCGGTCCGTTGGGCGAGATCAGGCGAACCCGGTCGCCGGTCCTGACCTGGAGTTGCCGGGCCAGGTCGCGGCCAAGGACAATGGCCGGCACCTCCTGGGAGGCATCGAGATCGGTCAACTGGCCGGCCACCATTTTCTGGCCGATGCTGATCACCCGCATGGCGCTGGTTGCGTCGATGCCCCGCAGAACCACGCCGGTGGATTGGCTGGCCGAGCTGATCAGCGCCTGGGCGTAGATGTACGGCGTGGTGGCCTCGACGCCGGCCACGGCCTCGATCTTGGCGGTCACCGCCTCGGGGTCGGTGATGGGCAGGCCGTGCCGCTGCACCAGGGCATGGGCGTTCACCCCGATGATCTGGTCGCGCAGTCCCTCGGTGAAGCCGGTGTACACCGACAGCACCACGATCAGGGCCAGCACCCCCACCGCCACCCCCAGGATGGAGATGACGGTGATCAGCGAGATGAATTTTTGTTTGCGCTTGGCCCGCAGGTAGCGCAGGCTGACAAACCATTCAAAGGAGGCCATGGGCGGGCTGATCCCTTACCACTCGCCGGCTTCCGGCTTCATCTGCGGGAAGAGGATGACATCGCGGATCGAAGGGGCATCGGTCAGCAGCATGACCAGCCGGTCGATGCCGATGCCCTCGCCCGCCGCCGCGGGCATGCCGTACTCCAGGGCGCGGACATAGTCGCGGTCGAGCACCGGGTGAATTTCATCGTCCTCGCCGCGGGTGTCGATCTGCCGCTGGAAGCGCTGCAACTGGTCGATGGGATCGTTGAGTTCGGAGAAGGCGTTGGCGATCTCCCGGCCGGTGATGAACAGCTCGAAGCGGTCGGTCACCGACGGATCCTCCTCGTTGCGCCGGGCCAGAGGCGAGACCTCGGTGGGGTAGGAGGTGATGAAGGTCGGATCGACCAACCGCTCCTCGACCAGCAGCTCGAACAGCTCGGCCTTGGCCTTGCCGGGGCCGGCGCCGGTTTGCAGCGCAATCCCCCTGGTCTTGGCCAGCGCCATGACCGCGGCATCGTCCCGGAGCGTGTCCCGGTCAATCCCGCCGATCTGTTCCAGGGCCTCGTCCATGGTCAGCCGCCGCCACGGAGGGGCCAGGTCGACCGGCGCCCCCTGATAGACAATATCCATGGAGCCGGTCACCTCGTGGGCCAGCCAGGAGATCATCTCCTCGGTGAGGTCCATCAGGTCGTGATAGGTGGCGTATGCCTGATAGAACTCGAGCATGGTGAATTCCGGGTTGTGCCGGGTGGACAGCCCCTCGTTGCGGAAGTTTCTGTTGATTTCAAAGACCTTCTCGAAACCGCCCACCAACAGCCGTTTGAGGTACAGCTCCGGGGCGATGCGGAGGTACAGGTCCATGTCGAGGGCATTGTGGTGGGTGCGAAACGGCTTGGCCGTGGCCCCGCCGGGAACGGGCTGCATCATGGGGGTCTCGACCTCCATGAAGCCGCGGTTGCTCAAAAATTCGCGGATCAGCCGGATGATCTCCACCCGTTTCTTGAACACGTCTCTGGTCTCGGGATTGACGATCAGATCCAGGTAGCGCTGGCGGTAACGGGTCTCGACATCGGTCAGGCCATGAAACTTCTCCGGCAGGGGCCGCAGCGACTTGGTGATCATCGTCATGGTCGCGGCCTCGATCGACAGTTCGCCGGTCTTGGTCTTGAACAGCGTGCCCTCGATGCCGACAATGTCGCCCACATCCCATTTTTTGAAGAGGTTGAACTG
>WQUH01000274.1 GCA_009782165.1 Pseudomonadota bacterium
TCAACTGCTGCGGATCATCTCCGCAATCTGGAAGGCCATTTCCAGGGCCTGCTCCGCATTGAGCCGCGGGTCGCAGGTGGTGAGATACCGTTGCCCGAGCTGGGCGTCGGAAAGCTGGCGCGCCCCGCCGATGCACTCGGTGACGTTGTCGCCGGTCAGTTCGAAATGCACCCCGCCCGGCACTGTGCCCTCCACCCAGTTCAACTCGAAAAAGCACCGCAACTCCGAAAGAATATTCTCAAAATCGCGGGTCTTGTGTCCCGAGTCGGCCTTGAAGGTGTTGGCGTGCATCGGGTCGCAGGTCCAGACCACATGGTAGCCCGCTTGCTTGACCGCCCGCAGCAGGGGCGGCAGGTGCTTGTCGATCGCCCTGTAGCCGAACCGGGTGATCAGGGTGATGCGGCCGGGCTCGTTCTCCGGGTTCAGCCGCTCGATGATCGCCAGGATGTCGCCGGCATCGTACTTGGGCCCGATCTTCATGCCGAGCGGATTGCGCACCCCCCGGAGAAATTCGACATGGGCGCCGTCGAGCTGGCGGGTGCGGTCGCCGATCCACAGCATGTGCGCGGAACAGTCGTACCAGCCGCCGGCCACCGAATCCTCCCTGGTCAGGGCCTGCTCGTACCCGAGGAACAGGGCCTCGTGCGAGGTGAAGAACTGGGCCTCCTTCATCTGGGGAATATCGGTGGAGATGCCGATGGTTTCCATGAATTTGAGGGCATTGCTGATCTGTTTGGCCATCCGTTCGTACGACCGGCCCATGGGCAACTGCTTGACGAACTCCTGGTTCCACGCCTGGACCCGGTGCAGCGAACTGAAACCGCCGCGGGTAAAGGCCCGCAGCAGGTTCATCGTCGCCGCCGACAGGTGATAGCCCTTGAGCATCCGCTCCGGGTCGGGGGTGCGCGCCTCCGGCACCGGATCGGCACAGTTGGCCATGTCGCCCCGGTAACTGGGGATCTCGATGCCGTTGACCTTTTCGGTATCGCTGGAGCGCGGCTTGGCATACTGGCCGGCAATGCGGCCGACCTTGACGACCGGCTTGTTGCCGGCATAGGTGAGAATAACCGCCATCTGCAGCAGCACCTTGAGGGACTCGCGGATGTTGGGCGCGGTGCAGCGGGAAAACTCCTCGGAACAGTCGCCGCCCTGGAGCAGGAAGGCCTCTCCCTTGACCGCCCTGGCGAGCATCGCCTTCAAGTCCCTGATCTCACCGGCAAAAACCAAGGGGGGCAACAACGACAGGGTCTCGACGACCTCATCGTAGTGCTTCTTGTCCGGCCAGTTCGGTTGTTGCAGGGCGGGATAGCCCTGCCAGCTCGTCTTGCTCCAGTCGCGCGTTTTCTTCATGGCTGTCAAGTGGGGTGAGGGTTGATCGTGCTTCGGTTGCGGCGGCCATCGGCCGCGACACCGGTTTTTGTATCTGTGCCGTTCTCCTGGCGGCAGGCGCTGCCAAGACAGCACACCTCCCGATCGAACACGTTGAGGATGCGCAGGGCCTGATCCCGCCGCACGGGGTCGGCAAACGGCTCGAACACGCAGGCGGCGGCCAGGGATGCCGCCCGGCTCCGCTCGGGTATGCACGCCATGCCGGTGGCCAGCACCCTGCCCCACGCCGTTTCCAGCAGCTCCGCGTCCCGGCCGTTGGTGACGACGGCCAGGGGGATGCGGTAGGCGGGGTCCAGCAGACGGGCGGCGGCAACAGCCGCCTTCTCCCTGGTGACCAGGGAACCGGGCCCATAGCGGACGATGAACAGCCGCCGGCCGTCGATGCGGACGGCCAGTTCGATCAGGGTTCGCGTCCGGTTGCCGTTGTAGCAGGTGTCGATGGTCAGGCGGGGTTCAAGTTCGCCCCTGTCGTAGCCGAGCCGTTCCACCAGCAGCCGGGCCAAATCCTGACGGACGCGCTCGTCGTCGGTGTCGGGCAGCGCCTCGCCGGTCAGATAGTCCCGCAGTTCGCCGTACACGATATGGTGACCCGAGGTGTCGATCATGGCAACAGTCTCAAAGCAAAAAACGCGCCGCCCGGCACACGAACGGCCAGCGGCTAACTAATAGCGGCCGGGCCGTTTTGTCAATCATCAACTGTAGCGAATCGACAACTCGATTCCCCGAGATTGCGGTCGGCATCCGGCCGGGAGGGCAGGAAACAATGGCCCTGGGCCGCAAACCACGGTATGCTGCCCCCAAACAGGCCGGATGAACCGGCCGGCAACCGATCCTTGCTCCTTCCCTTTCCCCACCACTGACCCGATGACCTCCGCAACCGAACGCCAATGGCTGAAGATCACCCTGTTCTGCCCGCTTCCCCTGCTCGAATCCGCCGCCGACCTCATGGGGGTGCTCAGCGGCGCCGGGGTGGAGCAGAGCCCGGAAGACGAGCGCGGCGCCCTGATCAGCGGTTTTTTTCACCTGGGGCCAACCGGCGATGGCCCGGCGGAAGACGCGGATGCCCTGCTGGCCAGGGTGGAGCGCGAGATGGCCGATCTGTTCGCCCTGTACGGCCGCGTTCCGGAAAAGGCCACGGCCGTCCTGCTCGCCGACCAGGACTGGGCCACCTGCTGGCAGCAGTATTTCAAGCCCGTGGAGATCGTGCCCGGACTGGTGATCAAGCCGTCCTGGGAGAGCTATCAGCCGACGCCGGGTCAGGCGGTGATCGAGATGGATCCGGGCATGGCCTTTGGCACCGGCCAGCATGCCTCGACCCGGATGGCCCTGGCCCTGATCCGGCAGTGCCAGAAAACCAAACAGTACCGACAGGCGCTGGATGTCGGCGCCGGCACCGGCATCCTGGCCATGGCGGCCGCCCTCTTCGGCGCCGAACGGGTTGTGGCCATCGACAACGATCCGGACGCGGTGGCCGTGGCGCGGGACAATGTCGCCCGGAACGGGCTCGCCGCCCGCATCGAGGTCAGCGCCACCCCGGTAACCCGCATCCAGGGCCCGTTCCCCCTGGTCTGCGCCAACATCGTCCATGACGTGCTGGCGGAACTGGCCGAAACCCTGGCCGGGCTGACCGCGCCGGGAGGCTGCCTGATCCTGGCCGGGATCCTCGGCGGCGAGCAGGAAGACAACATGATCCGCGTCTATGGCGAACTCGGC
>WQUH01000275.1 GCA_009782165.1 Pseudomonadota bacterium
GGATCAGCCCTTCGGGCGGCCGGCCAGCGCCCGCAGCCATTTCTCCAGGGAAACAACCGGAAAAATGAGAAAACCGGCAACAGCGGTCAGACCGATGTCGGCCGGCGACAGCGGGACAGTCCGAAACACGCCCTGGAAAAACGGCAGATAGACGAACATGGCCTGGAGGGCGAGAATGACGCCAACCCCCCAGAAGATCGTCGGATTGCTGAACCAGCCGATGGCGTGAATGTTGTCTTTCAACGAACGGCAGTGGATCAGGTAGAAGATCTGGAAAAAGATGACAAAGGTCACGGCAATGGTCTGGGCCCTGGCCAGGGCCTGCTCGGAGGGAACGCCGGTTGCCTGCTCCTGCCCGTACGCCATGTTGAACAGGGCGATGGCGCCCCAGGTCATCAGCACGGACACCGCCGCCACCCTGAAGACCACGAAACTGTTGAACAGCGGGGCCGCGGGGTCGCGCGGCGGCCGGCTCATCACATCGGGTTCCTTGACCTCGAAGGCCAGCGGCAGGGCCAGGGCCACGGCCGCCACCAGGTTGATCCACAGCAACTGGGTGGGCAGCATGGGCAAGAGCAGCGTCTTGCTCACCGGATCAAAGGGAAAGAACATGATGCCGTAGATGAGAATCAGGGCCAGGCCAAGGTTGGTGGGCAAGAGAAAAGCCAGCGATTTGAGCAGGTTGTCGTAGACGCGCCGGCCTTCCTCCACCGCCGCCGCGATGCTGGCAAAGTTGTCGTCGGCCAGCACGATGTCCGCCGACTCCTTGGAGACCGCGGTGCCAGTGATGCCCATGGCCACGCCGATATTGGCCTGCTTGAGCGACGGCGCGTCGTTGACGCCGTCGCCGGTCATGGCCACCACGTGGTTTTCCGCCTGCAGGGCCCTGACCAGGCGCAACTTGTGTTCCGGGGCCACCCGGGCAAAGATGTGGGTGTCGCGGGAGCTTGCCCGCAGGGCCTCGTCGTCCATCTCCGCCAGCTCGGCGCCGGTCGTCGCCCGGATTCCGGGCGCCAGATCGAGCTGGGCCCCGATGGCCTGGGCCGTGATCCGGTGATCGCCGGTGATCATCTTGACCTCGATCCCGGCCCGGTGGCAGGCCGCGATCGCCTCGACCGCCTCGGCTCGCGGCGGGTCGATCATGCCGATCAGGCCCAGAAACTCAAAGCCCCCGGCCACCACATCCTCGCCCAGGCGTTCCGTGTCATCCGGCCACAGCTCCGCGGCCAGGGCCAGCACCCGCATGCCGTCCGCGGCCATGCGCCCCATTTCGGCCATCATCCGCTGCCGCAGGTCCGCATCCCCGATCTGGCGGCAGCGAAGAAAGACCGCCTCCATCGCGCCCTTGATGGCAATCATCGGCTTCGTCCCGCCGTGGAGCGTGGCCATGTACTGGTGTTCCGAGGCAAAGGGGATGCTGTCCAGACGGGGGGAACGGGAGGCGGCCGCCTCGGCCGTGATGCCGCCCTTGGCCGCGGCCGCCAGCAGCGCGGCCTCGGTGGGGTCGCCGGTGATGGTCCATTGGCCGTTTTCCAGCGCCAGGGTGGCATCGTTGCACAGCGCCGCCACGGTCAGCAGGTTGGCGACCTCCTCGGGCAACTGCGCCGCGATTTGGCCATCGATGGTGAAATCGCCCTTCGGCTCGTAGCCGACGCCGCTGACCCGGCACACATAACCGGGCGTCACCAGTTCGGTGACGGTCATCTCGTTGCAGGTCAGGGTGCCGGTTTTATCGGAACAGATCACGGTGGTGGAGCCCAGGGTTTCCACCGCCGGCAGACGGCGGATGATGGCGTTGCGCCGGGCCATGCGCTGCACGCCGATGGCCAGGGCAATGGTCACCACCGCCGGCAGCCCTTCGGGGATGGCGCCCACGGCCAGGGCAATGGCGAAGATGAGCGTCTCCTTGAGGGCGACCCCGAGTGGAATCCCCATGTCCAGGGCCCGCTTGACCCCGATGGTCAGGATCACCGCGGAGATGAGCACGATGCCGATGGTGATCCAGGTGCTGAGTTCGCCCAGTTTCTTGGTCAGCGGGGTTTCGAGGTCCACCGTGCTCTCCAGCATGTCGGAGATCCGGCCCAGTTCGGTGGCCATGCCGGTGCAGGTCACCACCGCCGTGGCCGTGCCCGAGGTGACCAGGGTGCCGCTGTAGGCCATGCAGGTGCGGTCGCCCAACACCGCGCCGGCCGCGACCGGGGCCACCGACTTCTCCGCCGGCACCGATTCGCCGGTGAGGGCGGCCTCTTCCACCCGCAGATTTTTCAGGGCGACCAGACGCATATCGGCTGGCACGCTGTCGCCAGCCGCCAGCACCACCAGATCGCCGGGCACCAATTCGGCCGCCGGGACCGTCATGGTCCGGCCATCGCGGATCACCGTCGCATTCCAGGGCACCATGCCCGACAGGGCCTCGATCGCCCGGCCCGCCTTGAATTCCTGGATGAAGCCGATGATGCCGTTGATCACCACCACCGCCAGCACCACCAGGCCGTCGGTCAGTTTGCCCAGCAGCATCGCCACCCCGGCCGAGACCAGCAGCACCCAGATCAGGGGATTGTTGATCTGCCGCCACAGCAGCTCGGCCACGCTGTCCTTCGGTTTTCGCTTGATCTCGTTGCGGCCGTACAGACGGAGCCGCTCGCCGGCCTGGGCGGCGCTCAATCCCGTCTCGCCGCTGGCCAGCGACCGCATCGCCTCTGCCGCGTCCATGGTGTGCCAGGCCTTGTCGGTCGCCGACAGACCGTTTTGTTGGGGATGCATGGATTTCCTCTGTCCTGAAAATTGGGTAAAGAAAAGCAAAAAGATGTCTCTTTGTACCCGCATTGTTGCCTGCGGCGCAACCGCTTCTCGCTGGCCGCCGGACCTTTTCTGTTTTCATTTCGCCGCTTTCTTATGCAAGTGGTACGCCTGCGGTCCCATGTCCGCACCTTGTTGCTGGTTCCGGGCACGGCACGCCGTGCCCCTACGCTCCCATACCCGTGTCCGTTCGTGGTGGGGCAGTTCCCCATCGGGAGCGGCTGAGCCGCGCAGCCAAGGCGGCGGACAAGCGGCGCGTACTGTCCGAGTGCGCAGCACGAGTTTACGCGCCGCCCGCC
>WQUH01000276.1 GCA_009782165.1 Pseudomonadota bacterium
CCCCTCACCGTTGGGGTTCGCGTTGCTCACCCCAACCTATGCCACTTGACCAGCCGGCAGCGGGCTGGCTTGACCAGCCGGCGACTGGTTGGCTCGGCCATGCGGCGGTTGTTCCGATCCGATCGGCAAAGCCAATTTTGTACACCCGGCAACCCGCTTCGTCAATTTATTTCCGGGACGCCGGGGCCGGCGCGAATGAGCCGGAACATCTGTACAGATCGAATTTGATTGCGTATACTGCTGTCGCTGTCCGGGACAGTCCGGCTGCCGGCAGAGCTGTTTGCGATTGCCGCATGCCAAACCTGAAGACGAGGGCGATAAACCATGATCCGCATGTCTCGATTGCAGAGCCTTGCCTGCTGTTGCCTCCTGTCCGCCGTTCTGCCGGCCGTGTGCTGGGCCGCCCACGGGGTGAGCATCGACGGCCGCCTGAAGTATCCGCAGGGGTTTGAGCGGTTCGAGTACACCTCGCCCCAGGCCAAGAGCGGCGGCGCCCTGGTGCTGCACGATCTCGGCAGTTTCGAGAAGATGAACCCCTTCACCCTCAAGGGCGAGGCCCCCCACGGCCTGACGCCCTACGTCTTCGAGACGCTGGCCGTGCCGAGCCTGGACGAGCCGTTCGCCCAATACGGACTGATCGCCCAGGACATCGTCCTGGCCGAAGACCGGAAATCGGTCACCCTCACCCTCAACCCCAAGGCCCGCTTTTCCGACGGTACGCAGGTGACGGCCGAGGATGTCAAGTTTTCCCTCGACACCTTGAAGAGCGATCAGGCCCACCCCTTTTATCAGATGTATTTTCACGACATCGAGGCCGCGGAGGTTGTCGATCCCCGCACGGTTCGCTTTCGTTTCGTCCGGCCGAACCGGGAGCTGCACATGATCGCCACCCAGTTGCCGGTGCTGAGCAAACGGTTCTATACCGAAAATCCCTTCAATCCCGTGGACGGCAAGGGCGCCATGACAACGCCGGTGGGCACCGGTCCCTACGTGGTGACGGACGTGCAGCCGGGCAAATCGATCACCTATAAAAAAAATCCGGAGTATTGGGGCCGGGATCTGGCGGTGCGAAAGGGGATGTTCAATTTCGACGCCATTGTGATAAAATATTTCAAGGATCCGGTGGTCAGCCTCGAAGCCTTCAAGGCCGGCGAATTCGATTGGCTCTTCGTCAACATCTCCAAGCAGTGGAACCGGGATCTGACCGGCCGCCGCTTTGACAACGGCGAGCTGGTCAAGCAGGTCTTTCCCCATGCGAACAACGCCGGCATGCAGGGCTTTGTGTTCAATACCCGCAAACCGCTGTTCGCCGACCGGCTGGTGCGCCAGGCCCTCGGGCTGGCCTTTGATTTCGAGTGGACCAACAAGACGCTCTTTTTTTCGGGGTACAACCGCAGCAACTCCTACTTCGCCAACTCGAACTATGCGGCGACCGGGCTGCCCGATGCGGCCGAACTGAAGTTGCTGGAACCGTTTCGCGCCCAACTGCCGGCCGAAGTGTTCACCCAGCCGCTGACCCCGCCCGTCACCGACCCGCCGGGCAGCCTGCGGACCAACATGCAGGCGGCAAAGGCGCTGCTGGAGCAGGCCGGGTGGAGCATCAAGCAGGGGGCGCTGGTCAACGCCAGGGGCGAGCGGTTTCGTTTCGAGATCCTGCTCGTTGACGCGAGTTTCGAGCGGGTGATTGCGTCGTATGCGCTCAATCTCGGCAAACTGGGGATCGAGGTGAGCTACCGGACCATCGACCCGGCCCTGTACGCCGACCGGATCAAGAATTTCGATTTCGACCTGGTGGTGACCGTCTTCGGCCAGTCGCAGTCGCCGGGCAACGAGCAGCGCGACTATTGGACCAGCCCGGCGGCCGGGCGCAAGGGTTCGAAGAACCTGGCCGGGATCGCCAATCCCGTGGTCGACGCGCTGGTCGACGCCATTATCTACGCCGACACCCAGGACCAGTTGACCACTGCCTGCCGGGCGCTGGACAGGGTGCTGTGGTACGGGTATTATGTGGTGCCGAACTGGTATCTGGCCAACCATCGCCTGGCGTATGCCGCCAAGCTCAAGCACCCGGCGCGGCCGCCCCTGTACTACAGCGCCGACCAGTGGCTCGATACGTGGTGGCTGGAGCAGTAGGGCGGGCGCGGCGCTGAGCCGCTTTCGGCATTGTTTCACGCTGTTGCCGCGACAGGCGACAGTCTCTTTTCGATTTTGGTTTTTTTCAGCAGCGGGCATGGCGACAACTGGAGAAAAAAGCAGCAAGAGCAGCAAGGATCATCAGTGGATCTACCTCACGGGCAGGGAGATCTACCAGTTCTACAGCCGGATCAAGGGCCGGTTGCAGGGGATCCAGGTGTTTGCCCTGGTCGGCAAGACCGGTACCGGCAAGAGTTTCCGCGCCAAGCTGCTGGCCGAAAAACTCGAGGTGCCGTACATCGTCGATGACGGTCTGCTGATCCACGATGTCACCATCCTGGCGGGCAAATCGGCCAAACAGGAGAAAAACTACATCAGCGCCATCAAGACCGCCCTGTTTGCGGATGACGACCACCGCCAGAGCGTGGTGCAGGCGATCCAGACAAAAAAAATCAAGAAAATTCTCCTGTTGGGCACATCGGAAAAGATGGTGACCAGGTTGGCCGAGACCCTCGAACTGCCGCCCATCGCCCAGATGATCAAGATCGAGGAGATTGCCAGCCAGAAGGATATCGAAAACGCGATCAAGTCGCGGTTCGAAGAGGGGAAACATGTCATCCCGGTGCCGACCATCGAGGTGAAGCGGGATTATGCGCAGATTCTCTCCGATTCGATCCGGATTTTCTTCAGGGGAACCAAGGGCAAGGACGGCGTCAAGACAGCCCGGTTTTTCGAGAAGTCGGTGGTGCAGCCCGAGTTTCACCACAACGGCGCCGAGGGCACGGTGACGATCTCCGAGGCCGCCCTGACCCAGATGATCCTGCACTGCATCGACGAGTACGACGGGGACATCCTGGTGCGCAAGGTCAAGGTCAAGCTGGGGCGGTCGGGTTACGGCATCGACCTGTTCGTCGATGTGCCGTTCGGCAAGACCCTGGGCGGCGAGCTGCACGATCTGCG
>WQUH01000277.1 GCA_009782165.1 Pseudomonadota bacterium
TACCGGCAGTCTCCCAGCCCGGCCGCGTGGTATTCGTTTTTCAGCGCCACATAGCGCCGCCACGAGGCCTGCATCTCCTGAAGCTGGGCATCGCTGACCTCTTTGACCACCTTGGCCGGTGTCCCCATGATCAGAGAACGGGGAGGGAAGTGTTTGCCCGGCGTCACCACCGAGCCGGCCCCGACGATGGACTCCTCGCCGATGACCGCGCCGTCGAGGATGATCGCCCCCATGCCGACCAGGCAGAGGTCGCCCACCGTGCAGCCGTGGAGAATGGCCCGATGGCCGACGGTGACCCCGCAGCCGATGATCGTCGGATGACCGTCCCGGTCGTCCCGTTCCGCGCCCTCGTGCTGGGTGATATGGATCAGGGTGAGATCCTGGATGTTGGTGCGGGCGCCGATGCGGATCCGGTGCACATCGCCCCGGCAGACAACCCCGAACCAGAGCGACACATCCTCGCCCAGAATCGCGTCGCCGATCAGGGTGGCGTTGGGGGCGACCCATCCGCCCTTGCCGACCTGGGGCCGATAGTCTCGATATGGCAAAATCATAGCTTTTCCTCTGTGCTGTGAAGTTCAGGCAAACTGGACATGCTGCCGAAAAAAGTCCCGGTACTCGTCCGGGCGGTGGCTGACGTAGACGATGGTGGTCAGGCGCTCGTTGGCGAGAGCGGCAAGAAAATCGAGCATGGCCGTGCGGTTGGCCTCGTCGAGCCCCTGACTCGGCTCGTCGAGGAGAAGCAGTTCCGGCGCCTTGATCAGGGCCCGGGCCAGGAGCAGCAGCCGTTGTTCGCCGTAGTTCATCTGGCGGAACGGCTGTTGCGCTTTATGGGCCAGGCCAAGGCGGCCCAGCCAGCGGCGGCCGAGCTGCAACTGCGCTTCGCTGGGGCGGGTGTAGAGCCCGATCGAGTCGAACAGCCCGGAAACCACGGTGGCCAGCCCGCTGCCGCCCACCCGGTGGTTGCGGTGGAGGTCCGGGCTGAGAATGCCCATCCGCTGTTTCAGCTCCCAGATCGATTCGCCGCTGCCGCGCCGCCGGCCAAAGAGGGTCAGGTCGTTGGCGTAGCACAGCGGATGGTCGCCGCTGATGAGCTGCAACAGGGTCGATTTGCCGCAGCCGTTGGGACCGGTGATCAGGGTATGACCGCCCCGGTCGATGGTCAGATCGAGACCGTTGAACACCTCGACCGCGCCGTAGCGGGCAAAGCCCGCGCGCAGGGCGACCAGATTGGCGTCGGCGGCTTCTTCCGGTTGCCGGCGATCCTGGCGGAAATCCTCCACCGTGACCTGAAAGAGCGGCGGCTGACTGGTCAGCCAGCCAACCGCCTCGGCCAGAACCTCGGCCCTCGGTCCCTGGACCACGATGGTTCCGGCGCGGAAGGCCGCAAGATGGGTGCACCAGTCGGGAATATCGGCGCGGTTGTTGACCAGGACGAGCAGACCCAGGCCCTGATCGCGCAGCCCGGCCAGGACGCGGTTGAGTTCCTCGCAACTGGCCCGGTCGAGTCCCTCGTACGGATTCTCCAGAACCAGCAGGCCGATGCCCCTGGTGATCTGCTGGAGGAGGCAGAGCTTCCGCGCCTGACCGGAGCTCAACTGACGGTAGCCCCGGTCGAGCAGGCCGGAAAACGCGAACAGGTCGATCAGGGCGCGATGGCGGTCGAGGTCGGCCAGGAAGGCGCGGGCCGGGGTGCCGGGATCGAGCCGGTTGAGGAAATCGGTGTCGTCCTTGCGGAGTTCGGCCTCGAAGATCGACTGCTGCCGCTTGAACGACAGCGCGCCGAGGTCCGGCGGCAGGCTCAGTCTCCTGGCGCGGTAGTCGGTCTGTTCCCCGGTGATGACCTCGCAGAACCGTTCAATGCCCGAACCGTTGCCGCCAACCAGGCACCAGGCCTCGCCGGGACCGGCGACAAAGCGGTCGATCCGCAGCCCCTCGGCGACAAGGTGGTTGATTGCCAGCATCTGTTCCCGGCCCGAGTCATTCATCCCAGATGGTTGCCAGGGTGTAGGGCGACTCCGGCCCGGTAAAGAACGCGGCGTCAACGAAGCGGTAGCCCCGGTCGAGTTCCGCGATCGCCGCCATGTCCCGGTCGTCGAGCCGCACCTCGGCGGCGGCGAGGTTTTGCCGCAGCCGTTGGGGGTTGGTTGATTTGGGGATGACCACGGTGTTGCGGGCAAGCCCCCAGGCAAGCAGCACCTGGGCCGGCGTGGCCTTATGCCTGGCCGCCACCTGCCGGATCACCGGGTTGTCGAGCAGGGTCGGCTCGTTGGCCTTTTTCATCCCGGCCGGCCGGTCGCCGGAGCCGAGCGGCGAAAAGGCGGTGACCAGGATGCCGCGTTCCCGGCAAAAATCAAGGGTAGCCCGCTGTTGCAGGTAGGGGTGGAGTTCGATCTGGTTCATCTCCGGCTGGATGGCGGCTTGCCCACACAGGGCGTCCAGCTTGGCGACGCTGAAGTTGCAGACGCCGATGTGGCGGACCAGGCCCGCGGCCACGCAGGCCTCCATCGCCTTCCAGGTCTCGCTGATCGGCTGGTCGGCCAGCGGGACGAATTCCTCCCTCTTACGGGCATAGGGCACGCCGGGGGCGAAGGCCACCGGCCAGTGGATGAGGTAGAGGTCGAGATAGTCGGTGCGCAGGTCGGCAAGCGTTTGCTCCAGGGCCGGACGCACCTGATCCGGCGCATGGGCGCTGTTCCACAGCTTGGAGGTCAGCCAGAGATCGGCGCGGGCCACGGCGCCGGCATCGATGGCGGCGGCGATGGCCCGGCCGACCTCCGGCTCGTTGCGGTAAATGGGGGCGCAATCGATATGGCGATAGCCCGCGGCCAGGGCCTCCGCAACCGCGGCCTGGACCGCGCCGGGCGACGATTTCCAGGTGCCGAGCCCGAGGGCGGGGAGACGGTCTCCGTTCCTGAAGGAAAACGACAGCATGTTGACTCTCCTTGTGGATGCCCGCAGCCCGCAACGGCCGGCTGGAGGCGCTGTTATGCCGGATTGACGGCAAGATGGGGTAGCCTGCGCAGACGAAACGCAAGGATGTAAAGATAAGAAGCCGAAGCCTATCCGTCAAATGGAGATTAGCATCC
>WQUH01000278.1 GCA_009782165.1 Pseudomonadota bacterium
TGCACAAAATGGCATTGCGCCGTGATGCCCAGGGCATCGAGCTGTTGCTGCTCATCCGCCAGGAGCTTTCGGGTTTCCGCCTCCAGCGATTCGAAAATTTCAGGGCCCGCGGGCACCTTGGTCGCCCACAACTGGTTGAGGTCAAAGACCGAAACCAGATGCAGTCGGGCGTCGAAGCGGCGCGTTATCTCCGCGGCATGGAGCAGGACGGAGTGCTTTTGGTCGGAGGCAGCAACGGCAACGAGAATTGTTTCAAACATCGGTGGTCACCTCTTTTTCCAGTGGCTGTTCAGAATTCGGTCGGCTTGGTTGGGCGTCGTTTGGGCCGCATGTACCAGGTGGGAAACAGCGCCACAAAAAAAATCACGGCCACAAAAAGAAAACTGGCGCGAAATCCCAGGACGCTGCCCTGGGCCGCGATCATCTTCGACAGAAATTGGTGGGCCTGGTTGGCGGCGACGGAGCCGGCCATCCCGGCCTGCTTGAGCGCGCCGGCAACGAGATGCAGCGTGGTGGCGCCGGCGTGGTTTCCCGTCTGCATCGTATTGATCGCATGCGCATACATGGTCGTTTCCCGTTCCAGATAGACGGAGAGCAGATCGACGCCGATCGCTCCGCCCAACTGACGGATGAAATTGATCGCTCCTGCCCCGTGGCTGACCAGATGCGGATCCAGCACCCTGAGGGCGCCGCTGTTGAGGGACGGCAAAATGAGTCCCAGACCGATGCGCCCGACCACCACGTAGTTGGCAAAGGTCCAGAACGCGGTATCCGTGTCGACGTAGATCATGAGATAGTTGGAGACCGCGAACAGCGCCATCCCCACAAAAATCAGGAGATGCGGGGGGAAACGGTCGCTGAGCCGTCCGGCCAGCGGAAAGACGATGCCCAGCACGATACCGGCGGGCATCAGGAGCAGGCCGGATTCGGTCGGGGTATAGCCTTGGATCGTCTGGACAAAAAGCGGGATGAGGTAGGTGGAGCCGTAGAGTCCCATGCCGAGGATGAAGGCCACGACCGAGGCGGCGACAAAGCGCGAATTCTGGTACACGTCGAGCGCCATCAGCGGAGTCGCGGATCGCCGCTCTTGCGCCACGAAGGCGGCCATGGCGATCACCGCCAGACAGAACGACCCCCGCACGAAGGCCGAGTCCCAGCCCAGGCGCTGTCCGTTGGACAGGCCGGCGAGAAAGGCGGCGATCCCCACCGACAGCAGGATGAAACCGAACCAGTCGAAGGGGGGGCGTTTGCTGTCCGTGGCCGTCGACAGAAAGACCGAGGACAAGGGCAGGGCGATGGCGCAGAAGGGCAGACCGAGAAAAAACACATAGCGCCACGAGTAGTTGTCGATGAGCATGCCGCCCACCGTGGGGCCGAGCGCCGGCGCCAGGATGACGCCCAGGCCGAACAGCCCCATGGCGGTGCCGCGCCGGTTGGCCGGAAAGACCTGAAACATGGCCACCATGCCCAGAGGTTGCGCCAACCCGGCGGCCGCGCCCTGGATGATCCGGGCGACGATCAGGACAGAGTCGTTGGGACTGAACGCCCCGATGAGGGAACCGACCGCGAAGGCGATGAGGGCCGCATTGTAGGCCCCCCGGTTGCCGAACGACTTGACGGCCCAGGTGGCCGTCAGCATGGCGGCGGTCATCGAGGCGAGGAAAGCGGTTGACAGCCATTGGGCCTGATCCTGGCCCATGCCGAACTCGCCCATGATGTCGGGCATGGCCACGTTGACGATGGTTGCCGAGGCGATCATCGCAATCAGCCCCACCAGGACCGTCAGGGAAACGTACCACTTGTACGCCGCGCCGTAGTGGGCGGCCAGTTCCTCGGTCGTGACCTGGGTCGTCAAGGCGCACCTCGCCGGCCTGCGGACGATTGCATCATCACCACCCCCCGCCCAGCGATCTGAACAGCCGGACCGCGGCGCGCGCGGCCTCGGCCTGGGCGCGCGGCAGTTCGCTTCCCGCGGCAAGCAGTTGCCGGTCGGCGGTCAGCACATCGGTCAGGGGGATCAGCCCGGCCAGATAGGCTTCCTTCGATTGCTCGTAGACCTGGGTCAGGGCCTTGATCTGTCTGGTGACGTCCTGCCGGTAGGCTTCAAACTGCACGAGCGCGACACAGGCGTTCTCGACATCCTCGGCGGCCCGCAGAACAACCTGCCGGTAGCGGACCAGCGCCTCCCGGGTCGCGGCATCGGCCCGGGCCACTTCCGCGTCCACCCGGCCGAAATCGAACAGCCGCCAGCGCAAACCAAAAATACCCACCGGTTGCAGGTTGTCGCTTGTAAACAGACGGCTGGCAACAAAGCCTTCGTAGCCCAGCAGGCCCGACAGGGACAGCTCGGGGTAATAGCCGGCAAGGGCCGCGCCGATCTGCGCGTTGGCAGCGGCCACATTCCGCTCGGCGGCAATGACATCCGGGCGGCGGCGCAGAAAATCGGCGGATTGGGCGGTGATGCGCGGCGCCGCTGGAATGGGCGAGGGCGCTCGCAGCTCCCCGGCATAGGTTCCCGGTTGTGCGCCCATCAGGACATCGAGGCGATTCAACTGCGCCTCGAGCTCGATCCGCAGCAGCGGCACCATCCCCTGGGCATGGGCCAGCAGCGCTTCGCCCTGGGCCACGTCCCGGTCGGTGGCCAGGCCGTGGGACCGCTGTTCCCTGAGCATGGTCAGCAGGTCGGTATCGTTGGCGATCCGGGCTTCGGCAACCTGCAACTGAGCCTGAACTTCCCGGATCCGGCAATAGCTGTCGGCAGCCTCGGCCGCGACCGAGATGCGCACCCCCGCATGCATGGCCTCGGCGGCCTCGGCCATGGCCAATGCCGCCTCCTGCCGGCGTTTGAGCCCGCCGAACAGATCGGTTTCCCAGGTGGCGCTGAGTCCGGCGCTGTACACCTCCATGTACTGTGGAAAACCGAGCTCGCCCGCCACCGCCGCCAGCGGGTTTTCAGCCGAGGCATGCTCGAACACGGCCTGCGCATCGGCATCGAGCGAGGGCAGCCGCTTGGCGCCCGCCGCTCTGGCCACGGCGCGCGCCTGCGCCACCCGTTCCAGCGAGGCCTGGATGTCCAGGTTTTGCTGAAA
>WQUH01000279.1 GCA_009782165.1 Pseudomonadota bacterium
AGCCCCGCCGCCGGGGACGAGGTTGTCGAACTGCAAGCCGCCCAGGTCGATCCGGCCGCGCTCGCCGTCATCTTTTCCGGGGGTGAACGCATGCACTATGCGGTCAGTTGGAGCGGCGGGGTGAAGATAGGCGATATTTACCTGGATATTCAAAAGGATGAGGGAGGAAGGGAAGGGGCCTTTGCCATTACGGCCAAGGTCAAGGATTACGGGCCGCTCAGGGCGTTCTACCCGGTGGATGACCGGTTTGTCTGCTTCGTGTCCGGCCCGATGAAGCTCCCCGACCGCTACGAGGTGCTGCAGAAGGAGGGATTCGGCAAGAAGACCACCCGGCTCATCCGCTATGACCAGGCCCAGCGGGTGGTGTGGTACAAAAAGAACAAGGAGGACGAACTGCGCTTCGAGGTTGCCGGCACATTGTACAACGAATTCTCCGCGTTCGTCATCTCCAGGGCCCTGGCCTTCCGTCTGGGGGAATCCATCGTGGTGCCGACCTTTGCCGAGCAGAAACGGCACGAGGTCGAGGTGGCGCTGGTCAAACGGACAAACCGGAAATCCATCTTCGGCAACAAACCGGTCATGATGATCCAACCCCGGATGCAGTTCCAGGGCTTGTACGAGAAAAGCGGCAACACCACGCTTTGGCTCACCGACGACCGTTGCCGGGTGCCGGTGGAGATCCACTCCAAGATCACGATCGGCGCGTTGGTGGCGGAATTGGTTGAGTATGCCAATCCCGCCTGTCCCGAACTGGTCAAGGCCGCGAGCCGTTGACCGTGCATGCGTGAAATGAAAAAAATGAAAAAAAACGGGCGGTCGCAGCTTAGCCGAGTTTGACCGCTATTTTTCGCGGTTGCGCCGGAATGGCCTTGGGCAGATGCACGGTGAGCACACCGTCGGCCAGGGCGGCGCCGATATTCTCCTGATCGATGGTCTCGGCCACGGTGAAGCGCCGGAGATAGTTCCCGTTTTCGTACTCCGCGAGGATGATCCGGCCCGGCTGCTCCTGGACGACCCGACGTCCCTTGATGGTGAGGATGTTGTCCTCCAGCGAAAGGTCAAGGCCGCCCACTGTCACTCCGGGCATCTCGGCAACCACCGTCACCTCGCGCTCGGTCTCGTAAATATCGACCCTGGGGGCGAAACAGGCCTCGTTTTTGGTGGTCTCGCCGCCGGGTTGCGCCGCCTTCTTGTCCTGAACCTTCAACTCTTGCGCAGTCATGGCATTCTCCTCTATTCGGTGGCAACTTGAATCTGACGCGGGGTAACGGCGGATGCCTTCATCAGGGTGATGGTGAGCATGCCGTTGGCAAGCCGTGCGCCGACCTGCTCCGCGTCCACCTTGACCGGCAGGGCAATGGCCCGGCTGAAGCTGCCGGTTTCGATTTCGCGGCGATGGTAGGAAACCCCGCTTTCGTCTGGTTTGCGCTCGCGTTTGCCCTGGATGGTGAGGGTGTCGCCCTCGATGGACAGATCGAGATCCGCCGCCTTGACCCACGGCAACTCGGCGGTGACGATCAGCCGGTCCGCCTCTTCGTAGATGTTGAGCGCCGGATAGACATTGGCCCGGCTCTGTCCTTCGCCCTTTTCAAAGTACGACCGGGACAGTTCGTCGAGTCCCTGGCGGATGCGCTCGAATTCGGCCCAGGGGTTGCGGAATGTCGGCCGGTCTATGAAACGCACATACGGCATGGTTGCACCTCCTTATGTTGGTGTTGATCATTGGTTGGGGGAAACTGTAATATGCCGTCACGGCTTGTCAAGGCGGCCGGGAAAAATCAAAAAACTTGCCTTTTGGGCTGCCAATGACCACAGTATGCAACGATGATCGTCCGATCGTCACGTTCAATTCATCAATTACAGGAGTGAAACAATGAGCAAGGCTGTGACAACCACCGAATGTCCGGAACTGCGGCTGCTGCATCGGGGCAAGGTGCGCGATATGTACGAGATTCCCGGCCATCCCGACAAGCTGCTGATGGTGGCCACCGACCGGATTTCCGCCTATGACGTGGTGATGGCCGACCCCATCCCGGGCAAGGGCAGGGTGCTGACCGAGATTTCCCTGTTCTGGTTCAAGCTGCTGGCCGACATCGTGCCCAACCATCTGATCAGCGCCGAGATCGGCCAGTTTCCCGCAATCTGCCACCAGTACCGCGACCAACTGGAAGGCCGCTCCATGCTGGTCAAGCGGACCAGGGTGGTGCCGATCGAATGTATTGTCCGGGGATATTTAAGCGGTTCGTTCTGGAGTGCCTACAAAAAAAATACAACCGTGTGCGGCGTTGCCCTGCCTGCGGGGATGCGCGAGTCGGACCGGTTCCCCCAGCCGCTGTTCACCCCGTCCACCAAGGCCGAACAGGGGCTGCACGATGAAAATATCTCGATCGAACGCATGCGGGAAGTGATCGGCCCGGACCTGACCGAAAAGATGGCGACCGTCAGCCTGCAACTCTACCAGCGCGCCGCCGATTACGCCCGCACCAAGGGCATCATCATCGCGGACACCAAATTCGAGATGGGCCTGGACAGCGACAACACCCTGACCCTGATCGACGAGGTGCTCACCCCGGACTCCTCGCGTTTCTGGCCCCTGGATCAATACCAGCCCGGCAAGGGGCAGCCGAGTTTCGACAAACAGTTCCTGCGCGACTATCTCTCAAGCCTCGACTGGAACAAACAGCCGCCACCGCCACCGGTGCCGGCGGACATCCTGGCCAAGACCGGCAGCCGCTACCGGGAGGCCCAGGAACGGCTGACCCGCTGATTTTTTTGTGTTTTTTGTGCCCCGTTCCCCAGCGTTCCGATTCGTTTGTTTCCTGCTTATCCGCCCTGTTCCGCCTCGTCTCCCTGAGCGGAATAGGGCGGCGCCGCCTGCACCCGCAACTCGACGCCGAGGCAGACTACCCGGTCTCCCGGATAGAGCTTGCGCCGCTTCCGCGATTCCACCACGCCGTTGACCGAGGCCAATCCCTGACCGATCATATACCGGGCCTCGCCGCCGCTGGCAGCCAGGTTCTCCCGTTTGAGCAGCTTGTCCAGTTCGATATAGCCGGTGTCGATGACTGCCGACCGCGCGGCAGTGT
>WQUH01000280.1 GCA_009782165.1 Pseudomonadota bacterium
AACAGGGTCATATCTTCGGGGTCGATCGATTTGTGGGCCAGCAGGGTCGCCTCAATCCAGTTGACCAGCCCCTGCCAGTAGCTCGTGCCGAACAGGACAATGGGGAAGCGTCGGTTTTTCCTGGTCTGGATCAGGGTGAGCGATTCGAAAAACTCGTCCATGGTGCCGAAGCCGCCGGGAAAGATGACATAGCCCATGGCAAAGCGGATAAACATCAGCTTGCGGATGAAGAAATAGCGGAAGGTCAGACTGCGGTTCTGGTAGTGGTTGGGGTGCTGCTCGTGCGGCAGGACGATGTTGAGCCCCACCGAGGTGCCGCCGGCCTCGAAACAGCCCCGGCTGGCCGCCTCCATGATGCCGGGGCCGCCGCCGGTCAGCACCGCCAGGTTCATCTTGGTGAGCAGCCCGGCCGTGGCGCGCGCCGCCGCGTAATAGGGATCGGTTTCGCCGAAGCGGGCGCTGCCGAAGATCGAGACCGCCGGGCCCAAGTCGTTGAGGGTCTCGATGCCGTCAATCAGTTCGGCCTGGATGCGGAAAACACGCCAGGCTTCCGAAGTTCTCAGATCTTCCATACGAATAAAAAAGGCACGACAGGCGAAAAGGCATCCGCCTTTCCGCCTGTCCAGGTTGTGTGCCCGTCCGTCGGCAGCGAGCCGGACAGCGCGGGCCGATTTCTGGTTACACGAGACTCTTGAAGAAGTCGTTCCCCTTATCATCCACCAGGATGAAGGCCGGAAAATCGACCACCTCGATCTTCCAGACCGCCTCCATGCCCAGTTCGGGATAGTCGATGCATTCGACCTTCCTGATGTTCTCCTCGGCCAGCAGCGCGGCCGGGCCGCCGATGGAGCCGAGGTAGAAGCCGCCGTGCTTCTTGCAGGCATCGGTGACCTGCTGCGAGCGGTTGCCCTTGGCGATCATCACCATCGAGCCGCCGTTGGCCTGGAACAGATCGACATAGCTGTCCATGCGGCCGGCCGTGGTCGGGCCGAAGGAGCCGGAGGGCTTGCCGGGCGGGGTTTTGGCCGGGCCGGCATAGTAGACCGGATGGTTTTTCAGGTAGTCGGGCAGCGGCTTGCCGGCGTCGAGCAGCTCTTTCCACTTGGCATGGGCGATGTCGCGGCCGACAATGATGGTGCCGGTCAGGGACATGACGGTGGAAACCGGGTATTTGATCAGCTCGGCCAAAACCTTGGCAATGGGCTGATTGAGATCGATCTTCACCGAATGCCCGCCGGTGCGGTTGCGGTATGCCTCCGGGATCAGGCGGCCGGGCTTGTCGTCCATCTGCTCGATCCAGAGGCCGTCCTTGTTGATCTTGGCCTTGATGTTGCGGTCGGCCGAACAGGAAACGCCCATGCCCACCGGGCAGGAAGCGCCGTGCCGGGACAGGCGGATGACCCGGATATCGTGGGCGAAATACTTGCCGCCGAACTGGGCGCCGAGCCCGAGCTTCTGCGCTTCGACAAGCAGTTCCCGCTCCAGTTCCAGATCGCGGAAGGAGCGGCCCAGTTCGTTGCCGCTGGTGGGCAGGTTGTCCAGATACTTGGCCGAGGCCAGTTTCACGGTCTTGAGGCAGGTCTCGGCCGAGGTGCCGCCGATGGCGAAGGCGATGTGGTAGGGCGGACAGGCGGCCGTGCCCAGGGTCTTCATCTTCTCCACCAGGAATTTTTTCAGGGTGCCGGGATTGAGCAGGGCCTTGGTCTCCTGGTAGAGGTACGTTTTATTGCCGCTGCCGCCGCCCTTGGCCAGGAAGAGGAATTTGTATTCGCTGCCCTGGGTGGCGTAGATGTCGATCTGCGCCGGGAGGTTGGTCTTGGTGTTGACCTCCTCGTACATGGTCAGCGGCGCGTTCTGGGAGTAGCGCAGATTTTCCCCGGTGTAGGTGGCGTAGACGCCGGCGGAGAGCATCTCGGCGTCGTCGCAGCCGGTCCAGACGTTCTGCCCCTTCTTGGCCACCACACAGGCGGTGCCGGTATCCTGACAGGTCGGCAGCACATAGTCGGCCGCCACCTCCGCATTGCGGAGCATGGCATAGGCCACCTCCTTGTCGTTGCGCGAGGATTCGGGATCGGCAAAAATTTTCGCCACCTGCTCGTTGTGGGCCGGGCGCAGGCGGAACGAGACCTCGCGCATGGCCTGCTGGGCCAAGACCTTCAGCCCCTCGGGATCGACCTTGAGGATTTCCTGGCCTTCAAAGGCGGCGGTGGCGACATACTTCCGGGAACCTTCCAGCAACCGGAATTTGGTGGCATCCTGACCGAGCGGAAAGGGATCCTGATACACAAAACCTGCCATAATCATGCTCCTTGTTGAAATGAAAAGACGACGACGGGCAAACGGCTGAACCGGATCGCCCATCCGACAATAAACAACACGGCGCGGCCCCAGGCTGGGACGAGGACGTACAGACGCCCCCGCGCCGGCAATTGGTCAGCCGTATTTTTACCCTGCGGCGACAACAAAGGCAAGACAGGAACGATGGGTAATTGCGGCAATTACTGATTGTTTTGACTGAAGCACGGCTCAGTGGCCCAGAGGCGGGCGGGCGCTGCCCCAAACGCCGTCATATACAAAAAAAATCATTCCGCACGCAGCGAAGCGGAGACGCGGAATCCATCCCTTGCCAGAGTGACACCGATTGCGCCATTGCTTTTTCCGCCCTGCCGGGCGTGTGCCTTTTTTTTGCTCGCCCAAAAAAAAGGCACCAAAAAAAGGGCGCCCGCGCCGAACGGACACAGGTATGGAAACCGTAGGGGCACGGCGCGAAACTGCCGCGATACCCATTGAATTGGGCAATGAAAATGGCGTCAGACCAGCGCCGCCATCACCTGGTTGGCAAGCGGCAAACCCTTGCCGGCGAGGAACAGCCTGCCGTCGCGGAGCGTCAGCAGGCGCTGGTCAAGCAGGCGGGTCAGGGTGGCTCCGTAGTAGTGGACCAGATCGATGCCAAACCGCTCGCGCAGGCTTGCGAGCGAGACCCCGGCCGTCATCCGCAGGCCCATGACCACGGTTTCGCGGAAAGCCGCTTCCCGGCCGAGCCGCTCCCGCTCGCCCCACACCGGCAGACCCG